>JAHHMJ010000454.1 GCA_018678395.1 Gemmatimonadota bacterium
CCACCGAGAACCCGGGGATCGGCCAGTCTTCCAGTGCCTCGGCGAAGTAGGCGTCGAGGGCGGCGACATCGACGACCGCAACAGCGGCCGTGGCCCGAGGCGCCTCGGCGAGGGTCTGGGCGGATGCGGGAACCCCGACGAGAGCGAGGAGGGTGAAGAGTGCCGGAACGAGGCGGGATGCGGAGCGAGTCATGGCAGATTCGGCCGGGGTGCGGGGATGCTCGTCAATCTACGCTCTGCTGCGAGACGCGCCTACCGAGGCCAGGCCGCGCCCGCTCGGCGGATAGACTCTCATTGCGCGCGCCGGAGACGTGTCCCAGAGTTCGATGAAGTCCAACCCGGAGGACCGAGCCATGAGACCCATCCTGCTTGCGGCGTGTGCCGCCGCCCTGTTGGTGCCGATGCCGATGGCGGCTCAGGAGCTCGAAGGCGATCTCGAGGGACTCCGGGTCGATCTGCTGTCGCGGATGGTCGAGGAGCGGGGCTTCCCGGGCATGGCCTTCTTCTGCCTCGGACTCGGTGGCGCCACGATGCCCGTGGAGGACCCTTCACCCGACGTGTTGGAGCGGGTGCGCGAGCGGGTCCATCGCCTTCCGGTTTTCGAGCAACGGAAGCCGGCGATCCGTCGGTTCTCGGATTGCGCTGCCGAGGCGTATGCTCAGCCGCCGGACCCCGCGAATCGGGGCCAGCCGATGATCCTGACCCAGCTCAGCATCGGCCCGAATGGTGAGACGGCCAGTTCGTCGGGGCACGCCGGCCTGGGTGCCGGCGAGATCTTCGACTGCCGGTTGAATCGAACCGCCGAGGGCTGGACGACGCACGCGTGCGGCGTCTTCCACGAGCACTACGGCCCGTTTCAGATCAAGACGGTGCCCGTCGAAGCTGGAGGACGGCGCTGACCCGTCGGCTGCTCGCCTTCTACCCCCGCCGGGCGTGCCAGAGCGCCAGCACCTCGGCCTCGCGCTCCCGCTTCAACTCCCGCCCCGACATGAGGCGCTCCTGCTCCTCAGCCGGGAGGCCGAAGAAGTACTCGAGCGTTGCGGACGCCGTGTCGGCCAGCGGCCGGAAGGTGAGGCCGGCCTCGACCTCGGGGGTGAGGTCGAACTGAGCGAAGCCCTCGCCGCCCGGCAGCGGCGGCCGCCAGACCGGGAGCTCGCCGTACGGTCGGATGCCGTGCTCCATGAGGAACTCGTGTGGGACCCAGGTGAAGGTCGTCTCGGCCGTGGTCACCGCGCGGATTCCGTACAGCAACTCGGCAACGGGCCGGGGGGTCGCGGGCCCCACGCCGTTGTACCGCCCGGTTCGGCCGACCTCGGCCATCCTCACCATCCACTCGGTCAGGTCGCGGATGTCGATGATCTGGATCGGGTCGGTCCCGTCGCTCGGAGCGAGCACCTCGCCGCCGGCGTGGATGCGCACGGGCCAGTAGGTGAAGCGGAACGTTGGATCGCCCGGACCGATGATCAGTCCCGGACGAACGATCAGGTGTCCATCCGGGAACACCTCCATGACCCGCCGCTCGCACAGCGCCTTCTGGAGCCCGTACGGCAGTTGCATCCGGTCGGCGTCGAGCGCCACGCCGGCGGTTTCATACGTGTACGTGGGCGCGTCCGCGTGCATCGGTACCGAGCTCAGGTCCGAGTAGGCCGACCGCGACGAGACGTAGACGTAGCGATCGACCGAGTCCCGGAGCACCTCCGTCGACAGTTCCACCCAGGGAATCCGTGAGGCGTTGTTGTCGAAGCAGACGTCCCAGGTACGCCCCTCGAGCGCCGTGAGATCGTCGTTGCGATCGCCGACGAGCTTCTCGACCCCCGGGAAGAGGTCGGTGTTGGACCGGCCCCGGTTGAAGAGGGTCACCTCATGGCCACGGTCCAGCATGTACTGCACCATGTGCGGCCCGATGAACCCCGTTCCGCCGAGCACCAGAATCCGCAGTGGGTGGCCTGACCGCGCGTCACCCTTTGCGTTCGCGGCGAGCGCAGGGTCGCCGGCCTGAGCGAGAGCGGGCCTCGGAATGCCACCGAAGCCGAGGGCCAGTCCGGCGGCGCCGGCTGTGCGGAGAAACTCGCGTCGATCCCGGGTCATCGTCGTCTCGTCGTCCAAGGCGCGTGGGGCCCCGAGGGGGGCGGGGGAGTCCCGCGACGATGCGGCGGCGCCTCCGGGGAAGCAAGTCGGCGACCGCTCGCTTCAGCCGGCGGACCCGAAGGTCGGCTCCAGCCAATCCTCCATCCGACCCGAAAACGTGAACTCCTCGGTGCCCTGCAGAATGCGTCCCACGGCTTCGACGCCCTGCATCACCGAGTGGTCCTGGTTCGACACCTCGTACTTCCACGTACCGAAACGGCCACGGCTGAACACGTCGTACCGCTCGAGCTCGGCCTGGACGGGACCCAGGACCTCGTCGCGACCCAACCAGGGCGTGGGGTAGCCCCGTTCCATGCGTCGGTACCATACCGACACGGGCTGCTCGTCGGGTCGCATGAAGCCGATGCGCCGGAAGGCCTCGACCACGTCCTTCGCGACGCGCTCGCGGTCGACGGGCTTCTCCGGGGACTCACTGACTTCGGCCATCAGGGACCACTGCTCGCCGGGTCGGCCGACGTTGTTCGGCGAGTAGTTGCTGAAAACGGTGACTCGGTAGAACGGCGAGGAGGACTCGGGGAAGTACATCCAGCACTTGGTGGTGAGATCCTCGGGCGGCGCCCCGTCGAGCCCGACTCCCACGATGTGGCTGGAGGAATGCACGAACTCGCCGGCCCGCGCGGCGAGGTCGTCACGACCGCGGATCAGCGCCAGGAGGCAGTCGAGGGGCATGCTGGAGATCAGGGCGTCGTAGTCGACGGTCTCCCCGTCTTCGAAGACGAGCCGTCGAGCTTCGAGGTCCACGGCCGTGACGGTACGTCCGTAGTGCTGCCGCTCCCGGGGCAGTTGCCCCGCCACGCTCTTCCAGATGGCGCCCGTCCCGCCACGCAACGGAAAGCGGAAGGTCGAGTTCGGTCCCCAACCCACTTCGTCGCGCTCGTGCACGACGTTCGCGAGAATGCGCTTCAGATCGACTGTCGCGACCCGCTCGCCCATCCAGCCCACGTCGAGTTTCTCAGGAGGGTACGCCCATACCTTGAAGTTGTAGGGGCGCATGAAGACGTCGCAGAGCCCCGTCCCGAACTGGCGCATGAGCCAGTCGTCGAAGGTGCGCATGGGTGAGCTGCGGTCCGCGGTCGCGAGGTCGACCAACCCGTCCAGACAGGCGACGAGGTCGTCGGGGGGCAGTCGCCAGATGTTGTTCTGAAAGGGGTAGGGGATCCACCGCTCGCGCATCCAGACCCAGGCCTCGCGAACGTGCTCGACCCAGGCGTCGCCGAGGGCGGCGTCCATCAGGGCGTCGAACCAGCGGTAGTGCGAGAAGAGCACGTGGCCACCGATGTCCCACGTGAAGCCCGCGTCGTCGACGAAGGACCTCGACAATCCGCCGGCCTCGTCCTGGGCCTCGAAGAGCCCCCAATCGGTGTGACCGAGCTCTTCCATGCGCCACGCGGCACCGAGACCGGTGGGGCCGGCACCGATGACGGCGATGAAGGGGGGGCGACTCACGATCGCAGGCCCCGTCGGAAGTCGAGCAACTGGCCGAAGGCGCGGCCGCAGAACTTGATCAGTTTCCACCGGCGAATCGAGACCTCGCCCGTCTCCCGCTCACGGTGTTCGATGTCGATCTCCGCGATACGGAGTCCTCGAGATCTCATGTACACCGCCAGGAAGAGGGACGGGGCGAGGGTGTCGTCGGGGATGTGCGGGCGCGCCTCCAGCCACGTCTCTCGCCGGAAGAGCTTGTACGGGACGTTCGCGTCGTGCAGCCGCACTCCGAACAGCAGGGGCAGCGCACGGCGGATCGTCCGCGTGAGGACGCGGCGGATCCTGGGGTCGTCGCGACGACGGCGTACGCCGAATGCCGCGTCCGAGCCCTGCTGCACGGCGTCCCAGAGTGTCGCGACGGGCTCCAGGGGCATCTGCCGATCGCTGTCGATCAGGAAGACCCACTCCGCTCGGCTCCGGGCCAATCCCTCGATCAAGGCCGAGCCGTGTCCGCCGTTGGGCTTGTGGACTACCGAGACCCGTGGATCGAGGGCGACCAGCTCGTCGAGAATCTCGCCGGTGGAATCGCGGCTCCCGTCGTTCACGACGAGAAGCTCCGAGTCGGGAATCCGGTCCAGCACCGCGGCCTGGACCTCGGCCACCGCGTCGCGGATCGCGCCTTCCTCGTTGTAGGCGGGCATGATCACGTCGAGGATGCTCATCGGGGTTCCTCCTCGACGATCGGATACACCCGCACCTGCCGGTCTGCTTCCGAGTGTGTGGCACCGACCGAGCGCTGCGGGGGGAGCTTCGACGCGAGGGTCTCGGGAAGCTCCCACTCGATCGGGGCGACGTACCAGATCTCGTCGCCGACCTCCACCGCGATCCGATCGAGGGCTTCGAAGTCGCCGTCTGGAATACCGATCGTCATGATGTCACGGCCGTTCAGGGAGAAATGGGTCTGTGCGAGGAACATGGCCCCGGCGTCTCTGCCTTCGAACTCGGCCCCGGCCTTGAACGCGTGGAAGTGGAAGACGTGGGCGTTCCACGAGTCGAGCAGGACGACGACCCGCGCCGGTCCGGCATCGTCGGAGAGGGCGTCGATACGCCCGAGTTCGGAATCCATCGCGACGGCGATCGGCTGACGTGCCCCCCATGGGGCGCTGCGACGCAGCGAGGGTCCCAGTACTCCGGAGTCGCGATGGTAGCCCTGGTAGACGAGTGCGCCCGTGGGCATGCGCCCGTCGTCGGTGGCGTAGCCGGGGGCGGTCAACACCGACCGTGGATCGGCAGGACGGAAATGGCCCAGACCGACCCAGAGGTGCAGCGAGAGGGCGAGCAGCGCCGTGGGCCAGGCCAGCGCCCGACGGCCGGAGCGGCTCGCCAGGGCTCGCACGCCGCACGCCGCGAAGATCCCCATGGGGACCACGCTCAGCATGAAATAGCGCGTGGTCGTGGCGGCGCCGTAGTAGAACCCGAAGACCGGGAGAATCCAGACGGCGAGTGTGAGGAAGACGTCGCGGTCGCGTCGCTGAAGCGCCTCGGCGCCGAACAGCGCGAAGATGAGGGGGATCGGTGAGAACGCCCAGAGCATGTGCTCCCAGAAACGCGAGACGAGGTCGCTCGCCTGGAAGTGCGACGCCACCGCTCCGCCGGCAGAGACCGCCGTCCAGGGGTCCGCGGCCCGCAGGGTGAACCACAGCGCGACGAAGGCGACGGCTCCGATGGCGAGTGTGAGCAGCGCCTGGCGCGGCGTGCGGGCGGCGCGGAAGACGAGCAGCGCGACGACCGGAGCCATGAGTACCGCGTCCGCCCGAACCAGCACGCCGACCGCGCACAGCGTCAGGGCGATCGCCGTACCGAGGGTCCCGGGTCGGTTCGAGAGCATCACCAGTCCGAGGACCGTGAACGCGCTCGCGACCACCGCCGTGTTTCCATACTGGCTGGCGATCCACAGGGCAGGAGTGCAGGTGACGATGGCTGCAGCGAGCAGTCGGACATGGTCCGGAAGCTGTCTGCGGAACGCCAGCAGCGTCGCCGCGGGTATGGCCGCACCCGCGATCGCGCTGGAGGCCACCATCACGTGCGGGACCACCGCGACTCCACCCACCACATCGGTGAGGAACGCCATGAGGCGGTAGTAGCCGATCTGCGGGACGTATCGATACAGGTAGTATCCGGGTTCGCCCTGGAGGATGGCGGCGATGCCGTTGGCCAACGACATGTCGTCCTCCTCGAAGAAATACCGGAAATCCCCCGCGAGGAGTCGCAGCACCGCGAGAACGCCGAAGACGGCGAGCGCGGCGCCCAGGCCGAGCCGTGGCGCGGCCGGTTCGTCGGCGTCGGCGAGCGCCGACGAACCGTCAGCCGCCATTCGCAGGGGTCGAGTGCGCCGCTCCGAGCTGCCGGCCCGCCTGGGCCACCGCTCGAAACTCGCGCTTCCAGCGCTTCGAAAAACGAAAGCGCATGAGGTACGAGAGGAACTCGAACACGGTGGTCGGCCGCACGTTGGAGACCCCGTTTCCGCGCATGCGGCTGAAGACGTTGAGCTCCAGCACGTCCATGTCCATGTGGTGGGCCTTGATCATGATCTCCGGATCGAGGAGCCACCCCTCGGATCGGAGGGCCATCGTGTCGAGGGCGGGGCGCGGAAGGAGCTTGGGGCTCCCGTTGATGTCGAGCGATCTCAGCTTCGGCCACATGATGCGGAAGAGCAGGTTGTAGCCGACCGAGACGACCTTGCGACGGAAGCCGTCCATGCGAAACCTGCGACGGACCTTGCCGAGGACATGCCCATCCGTCAGCACCACGGCTTCGTAGAGGCGCACCACGTCGTCTTCATCGACCTGGCCGTCGGCGGGAATGATCCCCACCCACGGTGCAGCGGCGCGAGGTAGCCCCGACAAGATCCCCGCCCCGTACCCGCGATTGACCTCCACGGTCTGGACCAGGATCCGTGGGTTCTCAGCCGACATCGCCGACAGGATGTCCGCGGTTCGGTCCGTCGATCCGTTGTCGACCGCGATGATCTCGAGATCGTGCCCGGCGGCCTGAAACGCCTTCATGAGGCGCGGGATCGTGTAGCCGATCAGCGCCTCCTCGTTGTAACACGGGATGACGAAAGACACCTCGGGGGTGCCGCCC
>JAHHMJ010000535.1 GCA_018678395.1 Gemmatimonadota bacterium
GCCCTGAAGGGACACCGCACGTTCGAGAACGGCGTATTGGGCATCAACCTGCATGGCGAGCACCTCTACGACTTCGTGCCCTTCGAGAGACATCTCGAACGGATCCCGACCGACTACCTCATGGTCATCCGGCGCGACCAGATAGCCCAAGCCGTCTCCTATGAAATCGCGATGCAGGCGCAGCAGTGGAGCACCAAGTTCAAGAAGCAGCGCACTCCTGAGTACGACTTCGAAGGCATCGAGAAGAGACTCCGGTCGATCCAGAACCAGAACGCCCTGATCAGCGCCTTTGTGAACGTTCGATCTTCCAGCGTCGATGTGATCTGCTACGAAGACCTGCTTGAAGATGCCGGCCTTGCATTCGGCAGAGTGGCATGTCTCCGAGGCTACGACATCGAGCACGCGAGACCAACGGTGTTGAAGCGACAATCAGACTCTGTGAACGAGGAATGGATCGCCCACTTTTCGGAAGAGTATTTCGAAAAGCGGGCGCGGATTTGAGAGAGCTGGATCGTCGACGGCTCCGTCGAGAGCATCAGCTAACCCCTGAACGTCACCGCGGTGTAGGATGACCGCTCGGCCAAGCGACTTGCCCATCCCCTTCTCCCGACCACCACGATGTCCGAAGCCCTGGAACGCTGAGCGCCGCCCTGAGGGGCCGCTACGAGATCGAGCGCGAGGGCGGCATGGCGACCGCGTATCTGGCGAAGGACGTCCGGCACGAACGGAAGGTGGCGCTCGAGGTTCTGCGCCCGGAATTGGCCGCGACCATGGCCTCGGCCATCGCCCCCCGACACCCGTTTGGATTTCCTATCCACTATTGGGCCCGGCTCATCTACACCGACCAGACGAGCCAATGATGATGACGGCCGGAAGCGCCCGCGCTCGCAGGGCTCCGAGGACTTCGGAGTCCGCTACGGTCGTGTACACGTTGATCAGACGCCCCGAGACCTCGGCCGCGTCGAGAAAGTAGTCGAAGACGACTCGCTGACCCCGATGCTGCTCCTCGTCCGTCACGAAGTGATGGTCCAGGCCGACCTCACCGACCAGGCGCGCCTCGTCGAGAACGGGCCCCAGGGTCTCGAGGGTGGAGGCGTACCGTGGCGCCTCCCAGGGGTGGACACGTGGCCGGGGTTCGCACAAGCAAGCAGGCCGACCCTCCATCTCGAGGGCCGGCCTGGAGCCTGCACCAGACCACCATCGTCAGAGCGGCATACCCCGGATGACGGACGTCGCGATCAACCGAAGGGGCGCGAGTTCAGGCCCCTGATAGGCGAAGCCGTAGATCTCGAGCAGGGCGTCCTTGATCTGCTCCCGTGTGACCGGGGGAGGGCTCCGTCCTTCCTGCTGCTTCACCCAGGCCGCCCGCAGGGCCGCCTGCTCCGTGCGGCTCTTCTGCGAGATGCCGGGATGCGCAGCGCGGAACGCCGACACGAAGTCGAGGTCCCTCGTCTCCATCACCAGGTCCTGCGCTCCCCCGACGATGTTGTCGACATGCGTGTCGTGGTGCTTCTTCGCCATCAGCACGCAGGGCTCGCTCTGTCTGTACGTCTGCTCGTTGATCGTCTCGACCACCCCCAGGAACTGAAGGTGGAAATTCTCGACGATGTGGTGGATCTCGGTGCCCGCCCAACTGCCGGGCACCCATGCGTGGACGCCCTTCTTCGCATTCGCGAGCGTCGTGTATCCGGCGACGAGAAAGTCGCCCAGGCCGAGCGTGACGGAGCTCATGTGGCGGCGCTTCGCGTCGGCCAACTTGCGAGGGATGGAGGTGGACCAGTACACGCCGCTGATGGGCGACGGTTCGAGCAGCCCCCGGCTGATACACGTGTTCAAATAGACCGGTAACGGGTGCATGACGGAGTCCGGTGGCGGGCGATGGCGGCTCCGCACCGAGCCGCCCTGCCCGGCTAGTCTCGGCGCTTCAGGCGCAGGGTGTATTCTGAAGGGCACCGTCCCAGCAGGCCTTCTCTCCACCGTTGTACCCCGGCGAGACGATGTAGCCCGCGTTGGTGAGCGCATCCCAGTAGACTTCGTACGACCGGTTCTCCGAGACGTCGAAGAACGTCACGAAGCGGTCTGCCCCGTCGGTCTCGTACGTCAGCTCGTCGCCCACGTTCTCACCGGATACGGCGGTGAAGGTCAGGATGCGGCGGTCCGCCGCCGGATGCGACCACTCGATCCTACCCGCTACGGTGCTCTGGGCATCGGGATCGAAGAACTCCCACGTCCCGCTGGTGCCCCCGATCGGAGCCCGGCCGCGATACCACAGGAAGTTCTCCAGCTGCAACGCCGACGAACTGATCGACATCTCGAACACGCGATCGTCGCCGTCCCGGAATCCGCTCAAGTCGCTCGAGAAGCTCTGCCCGCCCTGCGTCACCGAGTACCTCCAGTGCCAGGCGCCGTCCTCGAAGACCGGCGAATGGGAGGCCGCGGCCCGCCACGTTGCGACCGGCACGAAGAGGTGGACCACGACCGAGACGTTCGCCAAGCCCACCGTGAGTGCCGCCGCGCCCCAGTGCGGACCGGCGCTCGCCTGCCGGGCCGGCCCCGCCGGGGCTACGGAACCGATCGAAGCACCCTGATCGAAGAAGTCGAAATCGAAGGTCATCGTCTCCGCGGCCGGCAATTCCGGCGGCGTGTCGTCGGGTGCCGTGGGGTCGTCGCAGGCAGCGACGCTCACGAGCGCAACGAGTGCCCCCGCGCGGATCCGGCGGGCAGTAGCCGACATGGTACTCTCTCCTCGTATGAAACGGGCCTTCAGTTGGGGTGTGGAGGGCCCGACGATGAACCGCCCCGGCCCTCCCCTGTGTGTGGCCCCTGTATTCCATGCATATGACAGCCGCGTGGATCCGGCCAGCGCCTTCGCCCTCAGGCACGCCTACCATACGACCGAGGTAGCGTCGGCCGCCTTGACCGCCGAGCCCAGAGGTGTATCGTTGCCAGCCCCAGTTCCGTCGATGCGCGTTTGACGGGCACCGGCAGTTTCCGGGGTCCGCAACCGACCCGCCACTCTCGAAGGCATGATGTCCGACCGGGCCCGCTACATCCAGATCCTGTACCGGACCGCCTCTCGGCACCGGCGCAAGATCGCTCTGTTGATGTACACCGGGGTGTCGCTGGCCGCGTTCGTCGGGGCGCACCTGCTCCGGTTCGAGTTGGCGGTGCCCCAGGCCAACGTCGATACGCTACTCATCACCGCCCCGATTCTCCTGGCGGCGCGCATGTTGTCGTTCGGGGTGTTTCGTCTGAGTATGGAGCGCTGGCGGCACATCGGTCTGAGCGACGTCGTTCGGCTGGTCGCCGCGACGAGCCTCGGGTCGGCCCTCTTCTTCGCTGCCGTGCTCGTCCTCGATCCGATCCCCCGAGTGCCCCGCTCGATCCATCCGATCGACTGGATGCTGGTGGTGCTTCTGGTGGCCGGCGCCTGGCTGAGCTACCGCACGCTCTTCGAAGCCTTCCAACGCCGCGCGCGTTTGGCCGATGGGGAGGCGCCCGTGCGGCGGGTGTTGGTAATCGGCGCGGGCGAGGGCGGGAGCCGGCTGGTCAAGGAGATGCTGCGCGATCCGATGGGCTATCGCCCGGTGGGTTTCGTCGACGACGACTCCATCAAGTGGGAAACCCGGATCCTCGGGCTGCCCGTTCTGGGAGGCACCGAAGCGTTGGCGAGACTCGCGGTGAAGGCGGACGCGGAAGAGCTGATCATCGCGCTTCCGTCGGCCCCACCGCCCGTTCTGCGCCGGATCGTGGAGGCCTGCGAGGTGACGGGGCTGCCCTTCAAGGTGCTGCCCAGCACGGAGGAGGTGCTGTCGGGCCGGGTCGGACCCACGCAGCTGCGCAGGGTGAAGCTCGAAGATCTGCTGGGTCGAGACCCGGTTCGTCTGGAGCTACCGGCGCTCCGGGCGGCGCTCGAGGGTCGGACCGTATTGATCACCGGGGCCGCCGGCTCGATCGGCTCGGAGCTGGCCCGCCAGGTGGCTGCCAACGGCCCGGCCTGCCTGGTGATCCTGGACCGCAACGAGAGCGAGCTCTACTTCGTGGACCTGGACCTGCGGCGCGAGCACCCGGCAGTCGCAATCGTCACCGTGGTGGGCGACCTGCTGGATGAGGCGCTGCTGTCGCGCACCTTCCACGAGAATGCTCCCGACGTGGTCTTTCACGCGGCGGCGTTCAAGCACGTGCCCCTGATGGAGCACAACCCGCGCTCTGCAGTGCGCAACAACGTGCTGGGAACGGCGCTGGTGGCCGATGCCGCGGGAGAGGCCGAGGCCGAGCGCTTCGTGCTGATCTCCACGGACAAGGCGGTTCGGCCCACCAGCGTCATGGGGGCCACCAAGCGAGCGGCCGAGCTCGTGGTCATGGACTGCGCTCGGCGGCACGACGAGACGGCCTTCAGCGCCGTGCGCTTCGGCAACGTTCTGGGGAGCCGGGGCAGCGTGGTCCCGCTCTTCGAGCGCCAACTGGCGGCGGGCCTCCCCTTGACCGTCACCCACCCCGAGGTGACCCGCTATTTCATGACCATCGCCGAGGCGGTGCAGCTCGTGCTGCAGGCCTCGCTCCTGCCCGAGGCGCGGGGCCGCATCGCCATGCTGGAGATGGGCGATCCGGTGAAGATTCTCGATCTGGCCCGGAAGCTCATCCGCCTCAAGGGTCTGCGCGAAGGGGTCGACGCCCGCATCGAGTTCGGGGGACTGCGTCCGGGCGAGAAGCTTCACGAAGAGCTCGCCGCACCCGACGAGGCCACGGTGACGACGGCGGTCGAGAGGGTGCGGATGATCACGAGCGACACACCGCTGCCCGAGGGCAGAGAGCTGCAGTTCCAGCTCCGGCGACTGCGATCCCCGGTCGGGTCGTGGAACCTGAACGCCCGGGCCTTCCTGCGACGCCTGGTGCCCGGATACGATGGCGCCGCCGACCTGGAGGAGCCGACGCCGGCGTCGAGCGCGCCCTATGCGCCCGTCAGCCGAAGCCGGAATCGTCGACCCCGTCGGGATCGCCGCCACCCTGCCCGACGCCCCAAGTGGCCGTGAGGCTCCGGACCGCGAAGCCGAGGTCCGCCCTCCAATTCACGGGCCCGAATCGCTGATCAGGTCGGACATCAGATCAGCGAGACGCTCCGCGCCCGCACGGGCGTCGAAGTTGGACGTCGCGTGTCTCCTCGCCGCCTCGCCCAGCGCCTGCCTCGCATCTGAATCTTCGAACAACCCCGCCACAGCGTGTGCGAATCCTTCGACGTCCTCCCGGATCACGATGTTCGTGCCATCCGTGAAATCGAGGCCTTCGGCGCCGATCTCCGTCGATACGATCGCTTTGCCGTAGGCGGCGGCCTCGCAGAGCTTGATCCTCGTTCCACCACCGAAGGTGATGGGACAGCAGACCACGTTGCACGAGGCGTAGACTTCATCCAGATCGTCTACGAATCCGGCGAATACGATACCGGGCAGATCCGATGGCATCACGCGGCCCGGCGGATGCCTGCCGACGATGACCAGTTCCGCTCGAGGGCATCTGGCCCGCACGGTCGGCCAGATCGATCGGCAGAGCAGATCCACCGCCACGGCGTTCGGCTCATACCGCAGATCGCCGATGAACAGGGCTCTGTGTCTCGAGTGACCCTCCCGATCGGAATCTCGAAGATCCGGGATCCTGACCGTATTGGGCAGCACATCGATCCGGCCGTAACGGCGCAGGCGGTCGAGGTATCGCTTGTCCTGAACCGAGCAGACCAGGCTGGCGTCAGCCAGACGAGAGCCCGCAGCTTCCGCCCGCGCCAGGCCGAGCACGCGAGCGTAGTCGACGATCTTCGACACGTAGAATCCAAGCTCGCGCAGCGCTCTGTAGCGCGCCTTGTGTTCTACATCGTCGAGGTCGAATACGACGGCGGAGGGCAGTTCTCCCGCGGCGATCTCGAGCACCGGCAGGATCGCCGCCAGTCTGTGGACGAACAGGAGGCCGGGGCCGATCGTGTTCAGTAGCGATCTGATCGCCCCGATGGCATCCGCCTGTACGAAACTGGAATAGAAGCGGTCCTCGCGAACGTCGAGAGGTTCGAAGAGGACCCGCAGGGCCGAACCGGCGTCATCGTGCGGGTTCTCGCGGCCCTCCAGCTCGATGATGTGGCACGTCGCGGAGACCCCCCAATACGTCCGCAGATCATCAGCCAATCGATCGGGCTCGAGGATCGGCTGATCCTGGTCGGGGCGGATCAGAAACGCGATGTGCAGAGACCGATTCAGCCTGCTGCATGCATCCAGCAGCACCCTCATGCGTCGATGGGTACCCGATACCGCGGTCTCCGGCGGCCCAGGATAGGTCGCCGACAGGAAGAGCACCGGCGACTGCGCTGTAGGTTCTTGTGTCAAAGGGCGACCACAGTCTGCGTGAAATCTCGTATCCCCTGAGGACTCAGCGACCTCCGCCCCCTACCACGAAGGGCGCTCGCACGATGTCCATCTCGGCCCCCTCCCACGACTCGGCGACGATCCGCTCGATCTCGGCGAGCATCCGGCCGTTCTCGATCACGATGCCGTCCTTGACGGTGTGCAGGATCCCGCGGGTCCGATACATCTCGCGCGTCTCCGGGTCCATCCGGATGGTACCAAACGGATAGAGCGTCTTGAAGTCCCACGCCGGGTTCCCGTCCACCACGAGCAGGTCGGCGACGTACCCGGGCTGGATCATGCCGAGGTGCGGCTCGCCGAGGAAATCCGCGCTGTTTTTCTGCGCGGTCCGCAGAACCTCGAGGGGGTGCATGCCCGACTCCAGGACGAGCTGCAACTCCCGGATGTTGCCGAAGCCGCCCGTGGACCACTGGTAGTTGTCGTCGGTGCCGAAGACGACCGTCCCGCCCCGCTTGTTGAACTCGAAGATCATCTTCGCCCACAGGTCGTACATGTAGGTCCAGTTGAACTCGTCCTGCGAGGTCCAGTCGTACTGGAACGCGGCATGCATGTCCGGGCTCGGCAGGTGCCAGTCCCAGAGCGCCTTGTGGGTGTACTTCTCGTGCCACGGCAGGCCGTGCGCGCGGACGATGTCGCGATTCGCCTCGTAGGTGGCGCGGTTGGGCTGCATCACCGTCCCGAAGTGAACGAGCGAGTCGACCAGGGTGTTGAGCAGGAACTCCCGGGACTCCGGGTTCGTCCCCACCTCCCGCCATACCCGGGCCGCCTCGCGGAAGCGGATGTTCTCGTCCTGGTAGCGGTAGTCGG
>JAHHMJ010000248.1 GCA_018678395.1 Gemmatimonadota bacterium
GCGGTACGGACGGCGGCGCGGATCTCGTCCCACCCCGGCATCCCGTACCAGAACACCGTCCAGTCACCGGTCTTCACCGCTCCGTCGGCGTTCGCGAAGTAGAAATCGTTGATCCGGTTGTCGCGGCGGGAGCGCCAGAACAGCGTGGGCGTCTCGGCGTGCATCACGCTCCACAGAGCGCGACCGAGGCCCTCACCCTGGGCGTCCTCGACGACGGCGAACTTGTCCATGTAGACCCCACCGTCGATCTCGACCAGGACGATGGCGGCTCGATACTGCTCGCTGACGTAGACGCGCAGCGGCGTGACCGCGTCGAAGTAGTCGTCGGCGAGCGCGCGCCCGAAGCCGCTTTCGATGAGCTCGGCGAGCCGCTCCCGATCGATGTCGCCCCAGCCGTCGACCCGTCGGATCCGCTCTCCGCGGCGCACCAGGGTGCCGGAGCCGCGATGGGTGAAGAGCTCCTTGGCCATCTCCGACGGGCGGGTGATCGAGAGCGAGCTCGACGGCGGCAGGTCCATCAGCAGATCGTGGATCTGCTCGATCTTGACCCGCATTCCCGAATGCAGCCACGGCTGCTCCATGAGGTCGGCGTACTGCGTGCGCAGGCTGATCGACTCGATGATGCGGCCGTCCCCGTCCAGTAGCCCGCCCGTCCGCGTCAGGAAGATGATCTTGTAGGGCTCGAGCCGCTTCACGAGCGCGTTCGCGGCCCAGTCGGCGTTCACGTTCACGATCTGGCCCGAAGGGGTCTCCCCGAGGGCACCGAGGACGGGGATCGAGCCGGCGCCGATCGCCGCCGTCAGTCCCGCCGTGTGCACCGAGGTGACCCGGCCCACCATCCCGTACACGTCCGGGTCGAGGAGCTCCGCCTCGAACACCCCCGAGAGGAGAGACGTCGCCCGTACGTCGCCCGACTGGAGCGCCTCGACGAGCCCGAGATTGGCCTCCTGGGACACCCTGCGGACCACGGCGAGCGCCTCGGGCGAGGTGACGCGCAGCCCGTCAACGGTCTCCTTCTGAAGGCCGGCGGCCCGCATCGAGGCATCCAGTTGAGGACCTGCCCCGTGGATCACGATCGGGGTGAGACCGACCTCCTGGAGGAACGCCAGGGAGGACACGAGGGCCTCGCGGTCGTCCTGCAGGACGGCGCCCCCGACCTTGACCACCGCGAACCGGGTGGCGTCGATCTGCGAGAACCGCTGCAGATAGAGCTGGATCTCGCGGGTGCTGCCCATGTTGGACAGCAGACGGACGATGGTGGAGCGGACCTGGGTCACGGGCGGTGCGGGAAGGGGGCGAAACGTGTCGAAGAATCGCCCGTCCTCGCCCCGTCCGCTACCGCATGGGGCCGGGGGCCCGGTTCACCGAGACCCGCCGCTCGCCGGTCGGCTCGTTCCTCAGCGCCACCGGGCCGTGCGGGTGTCGCTCGATCCCAGTCCGTCGGAGAGGGTGACCTCGAGCCTCGACCCGGCGGGTGCGACGGCCACGCGCCCCCCGCGTGCGAATGCGAGCACCTGGCCAGTGTCGGCGTCGCGCACCAGCGCCATGGGGTGGCGGGTCCGATCCCAGGTGACCTCGGCGCGCGTACCGTCGAGGGCCGCGATGCGGAGGTCGGGGCCCGTGCCGGGCCCGGGAATCTGCTGCGCGGGACGGGCATGCCCCGTCTGGCGAGCACCGTCGGACAGGCGCAGCGAGCGCAGGGTGCCGCGGGCGCGGTCGAGGGGCACGACGAACGCGAAATGGCCTTCGTTCACACCGCCGTCGGCGACCGCGACCGGGTCGAACGAGAGCGAGAAGGCGACGCCCGCATCGGTGCGTCCTTCGAGACGAAGGCGGCCCGGTGCGGAGGGGAGGAGGGCCGGGGCCCGGACCTCGAAGGCGGGCTCCAGGACGAGCTCGCCGTCGCTCACCCGCCCCCAGACCAGCAGTCCGTCGACCGGCGGGCCCGATGCGGCGACGGCCGTCGACGAGGAGGCGGCCGTCGATGAGGCGGCGGCCCCCCCGGACGGCGCGGATGGCGCCGGACCCCGGTGGTCCAGGATGCGCTCGAACACGTAGTCGGAGATCCACTCCGGGCCGCAGTAGGTCATGAAGTCGAAGTGGGTGTCGGGCGACTTGAGGCTCCCGGCTGCGGCGTCGTAGCCCCACGCGCCGATGCGCCCCGCTGCGTGCGGGTAGCTCGCATCCGGATTCCCCGCGCCGCATCCGGGGGAGTGACGTCGCCCGAAGTTGTGTCCCCACTCGTGCGCGGCGATCGAGCCGCGGCTCGAACTCCGGTCCCATCCCAGGGCGATCTCCCACCCGATGTAGCCGATCCCGGCGACTCCGCCGCCGTACCCGGGCGACACCACACCGTAGTAGGCACGCGCGCTGCCCTCTGCGGCGCGGAGGGCCGCGACCTCGCTCAGTACGGCGCTCCAGTTGGAGCCGTCCGACTCGAGCGCGGGCTGATCGGACACGAACTCGGCGTGGAACTGCACGTCGTCGCCGGCGAAGGGCAGGGTGCGGCGTGACGTGTCGAGATACGAGTCGGCGTTGTGCGGACCGACGTCGCCCACGTTGCCCGTCGCGGTCTGGCGTACGGGTACGAAGGTGACGGCGAAGTCGGGCGTGGCCCGGATGTCCAGATTCAGTGGGCCGGAGTTCGGCCACTGGTTGTCGCTCTCGTCCCCTTCGGTGACCTGTGCGTCGGGGTCGACGGTGACGCGCAGCGAGAGCCCCGGCTGCAGGAGGGAGGCCGGCACCGGCAGATTCCACGAGGCCGACAGCGTGCTTTCGTCGATCGTCGTGGGCATGCTCGTTCCCGGGCCCGGGATCGTCGTCGTCTGGACGACCGCACCCGCGCGCACGAAGTCGACCCGCACGGGAGTCGCCGGCAGCCCGGCGCGGTCGGCGACGGGAAAGACCCGCAGCAGCCCGTCGACGCCGGCCACGAGGGGCACGTCGCCGGCCGTGCGCTGGACGCGCTGGACGATGTACGCGGCGGCCACGGAGAGATTCGCGGGTGCGACCGGCGTCCGGACCGTGGCGATCGCCGAGGGACCCGAGCAGCCGGCCTCGTTGCAGGCGCGAATCCGGTAGCTGTAGGACGTCGAGGCCGCGACCTGGGTATCGTCGAACGACGACGCCAGACCCGGCGGCGAGGTCCGCTCGCTCCACGGTGCGCTCGCGATGCGTCGCTCGAGCACGAACTGCGCGACGTCCGACCCGGGCGCAGGGGTCCACTGGACGCGGACCCGGTCGTGGGTGGGCGCGTCGGCGGAGATCCCCGTGGGGGTGCTGGGCGGGAGGACCGATGTCGAGGCGTCGACCGCGTCAGACCAGTCCGAACAGCCGACCTCGTTGCAGGCGCGGACGCGGTAGCCGTAGCGCGTCCCCTCGGCCAGCCCCTCGTCGCGGTGGGCCACGGCGTCCGCCGCCAGCTCGGCCAGCGCGGCCCAGGCCCCTGCGGCCCCGATGCGCCGCTCGAGCTCGACCCGGTCCTCGTTGTGGGCGGCGTCCGTCCACGCGAGGGCCACGGCTGCGGCGCCGTCTGCGACCGCCGTCAGGTCGGTCGGAGTCGCCGGGGGAACGTCGGGCGTGGTGGCCTCGACTTCGGCCCACGGCTCGGAGCAGCCGTGCTCGTTGCACGCCCGCAGTCGGTAGCGGACCGTCGTCGCGGGAGCGACGCCGTCGTCGGTCGCGGCGGTCTCGTCGACCTCCGGCGCGACGAGCTGCGTCCAGTCCTCGTCACCGACCTGCCGCTCGATCTCGAAGTGCTCTTCGTTGTCCGACGCGTCGGACCAGGTGAGGCCGACCTCCGTCGCGGACACGACCGCGGCCGCGAAGTCGGTCGGGGCAGCGGGCGTACGGGGGATCTCGACCGCGGCGAACGACGTGCGGACCGGCGCTCCACCC
>JAHHMJ010000634.1 GCA_018678395.1 Gemmatimonadota bacterium
GACGCCGAGCAGCAGCAGGCCTCCCCCGATTCCGACGATGGTCCGCGACATGTCCACCTCCTTCCAGGATTCCGGAGCGGAGTCGCCGCGAACCGGGAACCCGCAAGATAGGCGGCGGGCCTCTGAGGCGCAGGGGGCGGGCGGTAGATTGATCGCGAACCCGCGTGCCCCCCATCCCCGTCGTACCATGTCCTTCTCCGCCGGCGACCTCCTCGAACTGCTCGACCTCGAACCGCTCGAGCGCAACATCTATCGGGGCCGCAATCGAGACGTGGGGACCCGTCGCATCTTCGGGGGCCAGGTGTTGGCGCAGGCCCTGGTGGCGGCGCAGCGCACGGTGGATCCCGAGCGGCCGGTGCACTCGATGCACGGCTACTTCATCCTCGCCGGCGATCTGTCGGTGCCGGTCGTCTACTTCGTGGATCGGCTCCGCGACGGAGGATCCTTCACCACCCGCCGGGTCACCGCCATCCAGCACGGTGAGGCGATCTTCAATCTGTCGGCGTCCTTCCACCGCAAGGAGCCGGGGCTCGAGCATCACATCGAGATGCCCGACGTCCCTCCTCCCGAGGACCTCCGTCCCGAACTGGAGATCATCCGCGACCGGGCCGACGAGATTCCGCCGCATCTGCGTCCCGTCATGACGCAGGATCGGCCGCTCGACTTTCGGCCGGTCGAGGGGGAGGACCCCTTCGAGAGCACGGTGCGCCCCCCCCGTCGCGCCCTCTGGGTGAAGACGGTGGGTCGCCTCGACGACGACCCCCTGCACCACCGGGCCGTGCTCGCCTACGCGTCGGACTACGGATTGATCGTGACCGCGCTGCGCCCCCACGGCCGCAGTGTGCGGGACCCGCGCATGATGGTCGCGAGCCTCGACCACTCGATCTGGTTCCATCGGGACTTCCGGGTGGACGACTGGCTGCTCTACGTCATCGACGCTCCCGTGTCGGCGGGTGGGCGCGGGTTCGCCCGCGGCACCTACTTCACGCGGGACGGGGTCGCGGTCGCTTCGGTCGCGCAGGAGGGACTCATTCGGGTGCGGCGCGACCAGCCGAAGTGAGAGCGCCCGAGGTCAGCGCGGCGCCGAGTCCCGTTCGAGGCACTCCTTGAGCCGGTCGAGCGTGGTGCGCAGCTGACTCTGCCAGGCCTCCTGGAGGACGGCCTTCGGGATGAAGCGCAGCACGCCCTTCGGTCGTCCCTCGATCCGCAGCGACACGTGCGTGCCCTCGGGTGCCGGCGTCCAGGTCAGCTCCATCGTCGCGTCCACGCTGGAGTCGCGGGTGCTCTCGTAGCGGACCCGCCGGCCGGGATCCACCTCGACCGCGAGGTAGGTGTTCTCGACCCGGCGACCCAGGAATTCCGACACGTACCGTTTTCGGGTGCCCACGCGCGTGGGGCCCGTCGGTTCCTGCGAGGCCTTGCGGAGGGACGGCTGCCACTCCCGCTCCCGCGTGATGTCGTCCATGTACCGGAAGACGATGTCCGGAGGGCGATGGATGGTGATGCTCTGCTCGGTGGATGGCATGTCTCACGGTTCTTCGCGCGGTGCCGGCTGTCAATCGTCCCGGCGGCGCGTCCACATCACTTTCGTTCGACACCTCTGGAGCCGACCTTGGGGGATGCCGAGTCTCTTGCGTCCAGATCTGGTGTGGGACGGGGCCGCCGCGCACGACGGTTGGGCGGTCGGCGTCGTCGACGGTCGCGTCGCTGCGGTCGGTCCGGAGTCCGACGTCGCCCGCATCCTCGGACCCGGCGTCGCCACCCGCCGCCTCGACGGTCGAGCGCTTCTCGCGGCGCCCGTCAATGCCCACTCGCACGCGTTCCAACGGGCCATCCGTGGACGGACCCAGTGGCGCCCCGCCGGAGACGACGTGTCCGACTTCTGGACCTGGCGCGAGGAGATGTACGAGGTGGCCGCGTCCCTGGAGCCGGAAGATCTGTTTCGGATCTCGAGGGCGTGCTTCGCGGAGATGCGGGCCGCGGGGTGGGGCAGCGTGGGGGAGTTCCACTACCTCCACCGCACGCCGGACGGACGACGCTACGACGATCCGGTGCTCCTGTCCCACGTCGTCATCGAAGCCGCTCGGGAGGTCGGACTCCCGATCTGTCTTCTCTACGCCGTCTATGCCACCGCCGGGGTCGCCGGCGATCCGGTCGAGCCACGGCAGCGGCGGTTCCGGACCGACAGCGTCGATGAGGCGCTCTCGAACATCGAGATCCTGCGATCTCGCTGGGCTCACGATCCCGGCGTCGACGTCGGGTTGGCGCCACATTCGATACGGGCGGTGCCCGCGGCGTGGTGGGGCGAACTCGCGGATGCGGCCGAGACCCTGGATCTGCCCCTGCACGCACACGTCTCGGAGCAGCGGGCCGAGGTCGAGGCCTGCCTCGCCCTGCGGGGGAAGCGCCCGGTCGAGTGGCTCGCCGACCTCGGTGTTTTGTCCGAGCGCTTCACGGCGATCCACGCGACCCACGTCACCGCCGGCGAGGTGGGCCTGCTCGCGGAGGCGGGTGCGCGGGTCTGCGCCTGCCCCTCGACCGAGCGGGACCTGGGCGACGGGGTGTTCCCCGGCGACCGGTTTCACGATGCGGGTGTGCCGATCTGCCTGGGCTCGGACTCGCAGACCCTGCTCGATCCCTGGGAGGAGCTGCGGCTGCCGGAGTACCATCTTCGTCTGGTACACGAGCGGCGGGTCGTGATGGGCGAAACCGATGGCGATCGGGTCCGCTGGGCTCCTCAGGCGCTGCGCGCGGCGACCGCGGTCGGCGGAGACGCACTCCGGACGGGTGGGGGACGACTCGAGCCCGGTGCGCCGGCATGGCTCGTGAGCGTGGATCTCGAACACCCGGTCTTCGAGGGAGGTCGACCGTCGGAGTTCGCGGAGTTGCTCGCAGTGGCGGGGCGGGCCGGGCTCGCAGAGCCGCTGAGCTGACCGATCTGCTACCGGGGCCCGGCCCCGGCTGCCAGACGGCCGTAGAGATCGGTGTGCGCCTGGACCCAAGGCTCGAGTCCGAAATGCTCCTTCACGCGCCTCCGGGCGGCTTCGATGAGAGCGCCCCGTCCCGCTTCGGCAGAGTCCACCACGTCCCGAATCGCCTCCAGCAGAGCCGCGGGGTCTTCGGGCTCGACGAGCACGCCCGCCCCGGCGTCGAGGAGGTCGGGTACCCCGCCCACGGCGGTCGCGATCACGGGGACTCCGGCCGCCATGGCTTCCAGCGCCACGATCGGCGTGCCCTCGGTCCGCGAACTGAGCACGAGCACGTCGCAGGCGCGGATCGACCGGCCGGCATTCGGTACCAGGCCGGGGAGGACGGCGTTGCGTCCGAGAGGGGCACTCGCGGCCAGGGCCGCGCTCCGCTCCGGACCATCTCCGATCATGAGCCAGCACCAATCCGGGCGATCCGAGAGCAGGGCCGCCTCGACGAGAACGTCCACCC
>JAHHMJ010000371.1 GCA_018678395.1 Gemmatimonadota bacterium
CCGATCGACTCCGCACCCTGCCCCCGCACCCCCACCTCAGCGCACCATGCCCCGATCTGCCGCACTGCCCACCTCCGCCTTCGTCACAACGGCGGCCCTCACCCTGGCCGCCCTCTCCCTCCTCGCCCTCCCCCTCTCCGCTCAGGATGACGGACTGCGCGTCTACATCAGCGCCGACATGGAGGGCATCACCGGCACCGTTACCGCAGAGCAGCTCGGTCCCACGGGATTCGAGTACTCGCGCTACCGCGAGGTCATGACCGAAGAGGTGCTGGCCGCGATCGGGGCGGCCCGTGAGGCGGGTGCCGTCGAGATCCTCGTGAGCGACTCGCACGGCAACGCGCAGAACCTGTTGCTCGAGCGCATGCCCGACGACATCACGGTCATCCGGGGATTCCCGCGGCCGCTGGGAATGATGGAGGGCATCGACGAGCGCTTCGACGCGGTGCTCTTCATCGGCTATCACGCATCCACGACGAACCCCGAGGGCGTCCGGGCGCACACGCTGTCGAGCGCGACGCTGGCCGCGGTACGGGTGAATGGTGTGGAGATGACGGAAGGGGCGCTGAACGCGCTCATCGCCGGGCACTTCGGCGTGCCGGTGGTGCTGGTGTCGGGGGGCGACGCCGCGACGGCAGAGGTCGCCGAGTTCGTGGGTGAGATCGAGCAGGCCACGGTGAAGTTCGCGCACGGCTTCCACTCGACGCGCACGATGACGCCGGCTGCCGGACGGGCGCTGATCGCCGAGCGGACGACGGCAGCGCTTGCGCGCCTCGACGACTTCGCGCCCGTGAGCATCGAGGGCCCCCTCGAGCTCGAGGTGACTTTCAAGAACTACATGCCGGCCGAGGTCCTGGCCTTCCTGCCGTGGGCGGAGCGCGCGGACGCACACACGGTTCGCTTCCGGCCGGCGGACGCGATCGAGATGGCGAACATCCTGAACTTCGTGACGCGGTACTCGGCGAGCATCACGCCGTGAGGGAGTCGGGGGCGACCCGTCACCCACACGACGACCTCACCCGCCGAGCAGTCCCATCGAGACGATGACCTCGGTCGGCTCGGACCACCGCTCCCGCGCGATCAGCAAGAGCCGGCCGTCGCTCGCGACGCTGAACGGGGAGTAGCCCTCGACTTCGATCTGCTCACCCGGGGCGAAGACCTGGACTTCGCGCCCGAGTGACCCGTCGGGACCCACGTCCACGCGCTTGATGCGTCCGCTCATGTCCCCGGCAGCGAAGTACAGGACGCGGCCGTCCGGACTCCATTGCGGCCGGTATCCCCCGCTTGCGGACACCTGCAGTTCGCGACCGTCGGTCAGGTGCCGGATGACGACTTCCTGCCCCTGCGTGAGCGCCAACCACTCGCCGTTCGGGGAGAGCACGGGGTCCGATTCCCAGACCTCGTCGCGCGTCATCTGAGTGGCGCTGGAAGATGGATCCGCGTCTGGTCGGAGGGCCACGCGGCGCTCATCGAACGGCAGCCGTTCGAAGTAGGCGATGCGGCCGTCGCCTGCCCAACTCGTGGGATGCTGATCCACCGCCGCCGTGGTGAGGCGCCGGATGTCACCGCGCCCTGAGACGGACGCCGTGTAGAGGTTGAGGTATCCGTCCCGGGTGGAGTTGAAGAGCAGCGTATCGCCGTTGGGGGACCACACCACCTCGGTATGACTGCCCCGATCCGTGACCCGCGTCGGCACCCCGCGCTCGGTGTCGATGCGGTAGACCTGCAGCGACCGATCCTCGTCTCCGCGCGCGGCCACTCCGATCGCGGTGAGATCCGGCGAGGGGACCGCCGCGATGTAGGCACTGGCCGGGACATCGAGCCACTCCAGGGAACCGCCGTCGTCGAACCAGGCCAGCCGGTAGTCGCTCAGCCCCTGCGCGGGGAGGTACACGACAGTCCCGTTCAGACTGACCGCGAACTCCGTCACGAGTCCCGACGCGTCCCGCTGGACGTTCGAGACGAGCGCCTCCTCCGGTCCTGTGACCGAGAGGGTCTCGAGGTCGAACGGCACCGCGAGGATCTGGTCCCCGCGGCCGAAGACCAGGTGCCCGGAGTCCACGTATCGCGCCGAATAGGCGTCCTCGATCAGGCGCTTCCGCGCGACGCTGTCCCCGTCGGGGGTAGCTACCTCGATGTGGGCGTTCCAGAAGTGCTCGTACCCGACCGAAAACAGCACGGACTCTCCATCGGGCAGCACCTGCGGATACTGATGCGTGACCTCGCCGCCTTCGAGCCGCGTCAGGACCTCGGGCTCGCCCCCCGGCGCGGCGAGCCGCAGCAGGCCCGCGTACGGCGGGGCGAGAACCCAGCTGCCGTCGGCCGCCCATGCCCAGCTCCAGAGGGGGTCGTCGAAGACCTGCTGGCTCGTGCCCGTGCCGTCGAGCGCGGTTACCCAGAGTCCTCCGTCCTCCCGCTGAAACGCGACCTCCGTCCCGTCCGGCGACAGATCGAGCCAGCTGATCTCCACCCCCTCCGTCCTCGGGACGGCGCGGACGAGCAGGTCGTTGACGTTGCGAAAGAACACGCGCCGTTCGTCCGGGGCCCTCGGTCCGATCCAGGAGATCACCTGCCCGTCGTCGGAGATGTCGAAGAGCAGCTGGTCGTGGTCCGTCGCGATGCGCTCGGCGGGCTCGAGCTGGAAGGGGAACGTGAAGGGACTCGCGGCCTGCCCCGACGGCTCGCTCCCGGACGGACCCCACAGCCCGAATCCGACCGCGGTCACCGCGACGCCCGCGGCAAAGGCCCCGGCGAGCAGGCCCCGGGATCTGCCGCGCGTGTTTCCGCGGGAACGACTCCCGGTCCCCGCGCCCGCGAGATGGCCGACCGGCCGGACCCCGGTCAGCGCGTCGGCGAACTCCTGCGCCGTCGCGAACCGATCGGCCGGCAGCCTCTCGAGGCCCGCCTGCACGGCCGCGGCGACATGCTCGGGTACGGTGCGGCGCACCTCGGTGATCGGGCGCGCCGACTCGGTCAGGATCTTGCCGAGGATGGCCTGCGCGGTGGAGGCCGAGTGGGGCGGGTCGCCTGCGAGCATCTCGTAGGTGATGCAGGCCAGCGAATACAGATCGCTGCGCCCGTCCAGGTCGCGGTCACCCGTCGCCTGCTCGGGCGACATGTACTGCGGCGTGCCCACGCTGAGGCCGGTCTCGGTGAGGCGGCTGGCGCCCGCGGCGCTCACGGCCAGGGCGATGCCGAAGTCCGCGACGAGCACCCGGCCGTCCTGGAGGAGGACGTTCGCCGGCTTCACGTCGCGGTGCACGATGTTGCGACCGTGCGCGTAGTGCAGCGCGTCGGCGATCTCCGCGGCGATCCGCACCGCCTCTTCGACGGGCAGCTGCTTCTCGCGGTCGAGGCGATCCCGGAGCGTCTCGCCCTCGACGTACGGCATCACGTAGAAGAGAAACGAGTCCGCCTCGCCCGAGTCGAAGAGCGGCAGGATGTGCGGGTGCTGCAGGCGGGCCGTCGTCTTGATCTCGGTCAGGAAGCGCTCGGCTCCCACCACGACGGCCAGCTCCGGCTTGAGGACCTTGAGCGCGACCTTGCGGTCGTGCTTCAGGTCGTCGGCCAGATAGACCGTGGCCATGCCCCCCTCGCCCAGCTCGCGCTCGACGGCGTATCGACCGGTGAGCGCGGCGTTGAGGCGTTCGATGGGATCGAGGCTGGGCATGCGCCGGTCCGATGCGGTTGCGTGGGAAGCCCGGGAGTCCGTGGCCGAGCGCGAAGATGGAGCGCCGCTCGTCCGGCGGGCAACCGGGTGCCGACCTCAGAACCCCACGCGGAGCAGCATCACGCCCACCGTCGTCCGCCACTGGACGTCTCCGTCTCGCTCGACCGGAAGCCGTCGGAACGAGGGCAGCGGGGTGCCGAGCCGCGGCACGCCGGGCCACGAACCGCGGGTGATCCCATCGCTCCGCCCACGCCGGCCCACGTCGAACTCCAGCAGCGCACCCGCCGCCTCCGCGACATCGTCTCCGATGCCGGCGTCGCCACCGGGCCGATCCCGACTGAACGCCACCCCCAGGCCCAACCCCTCATCGGCTACCACGCATCCACGACGAACCCCGAGGGCGTCCGCGCGCACACGCTGTCGAGCGCAACGCTGGCCGCGGTTCGGGTGAACGGAGTGGAGATGACGGAAGGAGCCCTGAATGCTCTCATCGCCGGGCACTTCGGCGTGCCCGTGGTGCTGGTGTCCGGGGGCGACGCCGCTACCGCCGAGGTGGCCGATTTCGTGGGTGAGATCGAGCAGGCCACGGTGAAGTTCGCGCACGGCTTCCACTCGACGCGCACGATGACGCCGGCAGCCGGCAGGGCCGTGATCGCCGAGCGTTCGACCGCGGCCCTGTCGCGTCTCGACGACTTCGCGCCGGTGAGCATCGAGGGCCCCCTCGAACTCGAG
>JAHHMJ010000057.1 GCA_018678395.1 Gemmatimonadota bacterium
GGCGAGAAAGGTGGCGCCGCGCTCGAACATCCAGTGCCAGGCCGTGTGCGCTACGAGCACCGAGACGACGATGATGCCGGTGCGTTCGCCGGCGCGGGTGAAGGCCCACGACAGCGCGGGCACCGCCACGATCAGGACCAACAGCTGGCCGATCTCGACGCCGACGTTGAAGCCGAAGAGAGCCGTGAGTGCGTGGGCTCCGGCGAACTGAAGCTGCGACGCGAGCACGAACGAAAAGCCGAAGCCGTGCACCAGGCCGAACCCGAAGGCGACGATCCATCGGCGCGACAGGCCTGCCCCGAGGATGTTCTCGAGCGCCATCCACACGATCGACGCGGCGATCAACGCCTCGATCAGCGGCGGAAACCAGAGCACCTGCGGCGTCATGCCTAGAGCCGCGGCCACAAGTGTGATCGAGTGGGCGACCGTGAATGCGGTGACGACCGGTATCAGGCCCCGGACGCTGCGAAACGGGATCACCAGGCAGAGCACGAACAGCAGGTGGTCCAGGCCCCCGAGGATGTGCTCCACGCCGAGCGCGATGAAGCGAATCAAAGCGGCGAACCAGCTCGGATCGAGGTCCACCAGGCCCGGGTCGCCCACGTAGCGAAACGCCCGCTCGGCGCCGTCGGGCAACACGAGGTGGATCACGCTCACCGTCTCGATGCCCAGGTGCGCCAGACGGGGATCGAGCGAGAACCGGGCCGCGTCGTCGGTGATCGGTGTCTCCAACCACACGTCCAGGAAGGCCTGATCGGGCCGGAGCCCGAGGCCGGGCGCCAGTCGCGGTCCCGTCAGGTGCGCCACCGCCTCGTCGTACGACCGAAAGGAGCGGTCCGAGGGGATGGCGAGCCGGATCGAGACGATCCGCTCGTCGTCGAGTTCCCGTCCGTCCTCGAAGGCCGACAGGTACCCCGCGATCCAGAGCGTGGCCGCCTCGTGGAGCAAGTCTTCCAGTTCCTCCGCGCCCAGATCCAACGCGCCGTCGGCCCGCAGTGGAAACCGTACGTCTCGCATGGATTCCAGCGGCACCCGGACCAGCAGCGTCAGTTGGTCACCGGCCGGCCGCACGTACATCTGCACGGCTACGTCGGCGGGGACCTCGTGGCGGACCGGGGCGACCGCGGACTCGGGCCCCGAGGCGAGCGGGCCGGCCGCTACAGCCGGCGAGGGCGTCGACCACGCCAGCCCGACTCCGAGCAACGCCAGCACACGTGGACGCGCGAGCACCAGGTGGAATCCTCCGTGTGGGTGGATGCGAAGCTGGACGGAGCCCTCGGGCGGGCGTAGGATGGCCCCCATTGTCGCACTGCCCTACGGAGGCCGAAAGGCCCGCCCCTACAGGAGAACTGCATGCCCTCGTCCCGCACCCTGACCCTCGGAACCGCCCTGCTCGCCACGATCGCGGTCCTCGGGTTCTCGGCCTGCGCCGTTGAAGATGCACAGTCGGGGGACAGTCCGGCGATGGAGGCAGCCGCGGGACAGGAAGGCTCGATTCCCAACTTCGAGGTGGATCCGTTCTGGCCCCAACCGCTCCCCAACCACTGGATCATGGGATCGGTCGTCGGCGTCGGAGTGGACTCGCGGGACCACGTGTTCGTCGTGCACCGCCAGGCGTCGCTGAACGCGCGCACCGAGGCCAGCGCCGATTCGGATCCGCCCACGGGTGAGTGCTGCTCGGCGGCGCCGCCCGTCCTCGAGTTCGACCCGGACGGGAACCTGGTGAATGCCTGGGGCGGCCCGTCGGACGCGTACGACTGGCCCGCTTCGAATCACGGGTTGTCGATCGACCACCTCGACAACATCTGGATCGGAGGGAACGGCGCGGGCGATTCGCACATCCTGAAGTTCACTCGGGACGGCGAGTTCATCATGCAGATGGGTGAGCCCGGGCGCGACGCCAACTCCTCGGCTCTGGACCACTTCGGGCGCGTGGCCAAGATCTCGTTCGATCCTGAGGCCAACGAGGCGTATGCTGCGGACGGGTACGGCAACAAGCGGGTGGCGGTCATCGACATGGACACGGGCGAGATCAAACGCTTCTGGGGCGCCTACGGAAACGAGCCGTCCGACGAGAACCTCGGCCCCTACGACCCCGGCGCCGAGCCGGCCCAGCAGTTCCGGAACCCGGTCCACTGCGCGGACCCATCGGCCGATGGGCTCGTGTACGTCTGCGACCGACCCAACGATCGCATCCAGGTCTTCCAGCGCGACGGCACGTTCGTCGACGAGGTCATGCTGGCGCCCGAAACGTTGGGCGACGGGTCGACGTGGGACGTGGCGTTCTCAGGCGATGCGGAGCAACGTTTCCTGTACGTGGCCGACGGAAAGAACGCGAGGATCTACATCCTCGACCGCGTAGAGCTCGAGCTGCTCGCGTGGTTCGGAGATGGCGGCCGTCAGCCGGGGCAGTTCTTCGCGGTCCACTCGATCGCGACGGACTCGCGCGGGAATCTCTACACGACCGAGACCTACGAGGGGAAGCGGCTCCAGAAGTTCGTGCTCACGGGCATGCGTTCCGGGTCCGGCGACCTCGGCGTCCCGTGGCCCGGCGGGAACTGAGTCTAAACGCCAGCGCTCAACCCTCGCCGGATCGGGGCCCGATGTCGGCCCCTGCATAGCCCGTCAGCTCGACGTACCCTCGCCCGGTCACGTCGCCACCGCCCGAAGTCCCGTCGACGTCGACCGCTCCCTCCCAGTAGCGGAAGCTGACGTCCAGTTCCTGGTCGTCCAGGATCGGCGTGACGGTGAGATCGATCCCTTCCGCGGGGATGCGCACGGTCCACCCCGAAGGGTAGGTCGACCCGTCGATCGCGCTGTCCCAGGAGCCGGTCGGCACGACCTCGAATTCGTCCAGCGGCAAGGTCCGCGCTGAGCCATCGGTCGCGACGACGACGCCCTTGCTGAGGGGGTCGGGCGAGCCGTCCGCGCGCCTCAGCTGGTAGACCATGACGTCGCGGCCGTCCGAAAGCTGAAGGGCGAACCAGTCCCACCCCACCTGCCCGTCCGACAGCGCGCTCGTGCTCCACTCCCGGTCGAGCCAGGCCTCGCCCCGAACGGGCCGGGGCTCCCCCTCGACGATCACGGTCCCCTCGGCCCCGAGACGGGTGTAGGAGTAGTAGTACGAGGCGTTGCCGGGCTCGGAGCCCTTCTGGCTCAATCCCCGGTCCCCCTGCAGGACGGGCGGCTTGCGAGGCACCAACTCGAGTTCGAGCCCGATGGCCGTGTCTCGCGCCGTCAGTCGGATCGGCCAGACCGCGTCTCCCGCCCCGGGGTCACCCTCCATCTCCACCAACTCCCAATCGTCGAGCCAGACCCGGAACGGCTCGACTTCGGCTCCCGCCAGGCCCGCGGATCCGCGCGTGTACCGCTCGAACTCGCGGAAAACGCCCGTGCGGGCCTCGGTCACCGCGAAGTGGCCGAGATAGACCTGCCGCGTGTCCCAATCGTTCGAGGAATCGGCCGTACTCGCGACCTCCGAGCCATCGACCGCGGCCACTCCGGCGGACGCCCGCTCCGGCGGACCCAGCGCTCCCCGGAAGATCGTGAACTGGAACCCGTAGCGGGCCCCGTCGTCACCCTCGAGGTTTCCGGTGAAGTACCACCATTCCGAGCGGAAGTCCGGATGCGGTCCGTGATCCGCGGGAAACACGAACGGCCGGGGTTCGGTGGCGCGCGCATACCCTACGGTATCCGCGCCCCCGAGGGTCTCCACGAGCGACAGGGTCGCCGAAGCGTCGCCCCCGCGGCCGCTCCCGGACGCATCGCCACGGAGAAGGAAGACCGCGGCGGCGACCGGGATCGCGAGAAGCAGGAGCGCCGCCCATCCATCCCGTGTGCCGCCGCGAGGCGGCTTCGATGGCGACATGGTCATTCCTCCCGCAACGCGAGCGCCGGTGAGGTGCGCGACATGCGCCACGCCGGATACAGGCCAGCCAGAAGAGCGCCGGCCATCGCGAGCCCCACGGCCTGAAGCAGCAGTCCTCCGCCGACCTGCATGTCGAGAGTCCACCCGAAGGACCGCCGATTCACCACCTCGATCATGATCACCGCGAGCGCCAACCCCGTGGGTACGGCCAGCAGTCCCGCGACCAGACCCAGGACGCCGGTCTGCGTGGTCACCAGGGTCCACACCTGCCGCGGCGTGAGGCCGTTCGCGCGCAGAACGCCCAACTCACGGCCGCGCTCCAACTGCAGCGCCATGAGCGCCGAGAGCACACCGATGAAGGCCACTCCGAAGGCCAGAGCGCGAAGCACGGCCGTGATCGCGAACGTGCGGTCGAACACCTCGAGAGACGCCTCCCGCAACGCCCGGTTCGACCGGACTACGACGGCTTGATCCGCACCCGCCGCGGACCGCATCGCCGCCTCGACCTCGTCGGTGTCGACCCCGTCCGCGAGGAAGAACCCCAGCGAGGTGATGCGATCGTCATCGTAGAGTTGCGACCAGGTAGTGCGGGCCATCATGACCACGCCCCGCTCCGATCCGTAGTCCTTGAAGACGCCGGCGACCTCGAGCGGGGTCGGCCCGCGATCCGTCAGCAGCTCGATGCGGTCTCCGGCCTCGACACCGTTCCGGTAGGCATAGGGCTCCGACACCAACACCGCCCCCGCGCCGCGGAAGGCGCCGAAGGCATCTGCGGCCTCGACATCGAGGAATCGGAACGAGGCCTCACCTCGCGGATCGAGATCGAGGGCCACCACGCGCAACAGTCCGTCGTCGGTCAACAGCTCAGTACCACGATAGGTGCTGCGTCCAGCGATCCCGGGGACGGCCGAGAGTCGTTCCACCACTCCGGGGTCCAACGCTCCCTCGGCCCGCGACGAGATCGGAGACGGTGGCGACACGTAGATGTCCGCCTGCAGCGTATGGTCGAGCCACTCCACGACGGTGCCGCGGAAGGACTGGATCATGACGCCCAGCCCGACCGTGACGGACACGGCAACGACCAGGGCGGCGACGGCGGGCGCCGTGCGCGATAGCGCGGCGGTGACGCCGCGGGCGGCCAAGGTCCCCAGGATACCCACGGTCGCGCCCAGTAGCGGGAGCACCGCCCTCACGAACACCACGGTGGCCAACGGTGTCAGGAGCGCGGCACCGAGAAGAACGGCGAAGAGCCCCGCGAAGCTCAGGAGGAGAGAGCGCGACGGGATCGTGAGAAGCACGACCCCGCCGGCGACCAGGCCACCACCCGACACGGCGGCGCGTGGCACGAGGCGTCGCACGCGGTCCTCACCGAGCGAGCGCGTTTGTGCCATGCGTGGGGGCGCCTGCACCGCCTCCCGCACGGCCGGCCAGGCCGCGAGCAGCGTGGCACCCACACCCAGCAGCGTGCCCTTGGCCAGCACCTCGGGAGGCAACGTCAGACTCTCGACCGTGACCGAGAAGTACAGGTCGTTGATCGTCTGGGTGACCAGCCGCACCAGACCACGGCCGAGCACCACCCCGAAGCCGAGTCCAAGGGTGGTGCCGACGACCCCGGTCGCCAGCGCTTCCATGCCGATCATGCGCGTGACCTCGCCGCGGGTCACGCCGAGCGCTCGCAACGACCCGAGCAGTTCGCGGCGCTGCACGACCGAGAACGTCATGGCGTTGTAGATCAGGAACATGCCGAACACGAGCGCCAGCAGGCTGAGCGCGGTCAGGTTCAGGTCGAACGCCCGCAGCATGCCCGAGAGGCTGTCGGAGCGCGTACCGACGGTCAGCACTCGTGCCCCCGCCGGGACGATCCGATCGAGTTCGGCCAGGACGGCTGCCTCTGCGGCGGGCTCCTCGGAAAGCACGAGGTCGATGCGGGTCAGGCGGCCGGGGCGATCGAGGAACCGTTGAACCGTCGCCACATCGGCGACGATGACGTCGGCGAGGCCGCGCCGCGCGAGCTCGTCGGCGGCGGTGAGAGTGCCGGCGACCACGGCCACGCGGCTGCGACCCTCTACGACCAACGCCAGCGAGTCCCCCACCTCGAGTCCCCCGTCGAGCGCCAACGCCTCGGGCAACACCACGGCGGCCGGGTCGTTCAGGAGCACGTCCACGTCGAGCCCCGGGCCACCGCCGGCCAGGTAGGGGCGGAACGGTCGCTCCGAGAACGGGTCGACGCCGAGCAGGCGCAGCGCGGTGCCCTCCCACCGCTCGGAAGCGGCCCACGCCTCGACCACCGGGGCCGACGCTCTCAGCCCGAGTTCGGTCCGCACCCGCGTGAACACCGAGTCCGGCAGGCCCGACGGTCCGCCCTCGATCCGGTGCGTCGCCCGTCCCGCCACGGTCTCGGTCGACACCTCGAACGCCGCGCGCGAGCTCTGGATAGCCAGATCGATCGCGACCACGACGGCCACGCCGAGGGCCACACCGAGAACGCTGAGCACGACCTGGCCCGGATGCCGCAGCGCCCACCGTCGGGACGCGGCCCGCACGAGGTTCACGCCACGGGCTCCATCGCGACCTCGACGAGACGGCCGTCCTCGATACGCAGGACGCGGTCGGCGTGCGCGGCGAGTTCGCGGGAATGGGTCACCGCCAGCAGCGTGCGCCCCGCGTCCCGAACCAGCGTGTCGAACAGGTCGAGGACGCGTCCGCCCGTCGCAGGATCGAGATTGCCGGTGGGCTCGTCCGCCAGAATCAGCTCCGGATCGTGGACGAGCGCCCGCGCCAGGGCCACGCGCTGTTGCTCACCGCCCGACAAGCGGTCCGGAAACGAACCACCACGATCGCCGAGCCCCACGGTCTCCAGCAGCGCACGAGCGCGCTCGTGCGCGTCGGCGTCCAACCGCCCCTTCAGCTCCAACGGCAGAAGCAGGTTCTCTTCGACCGTGAGCGTGGGCAGCAGGTTGAAGAACTGGAAGACGAAGCCGATGTGGTTCCGTCGAAACAGCGTGCGCTCACGCTCGTCGAGCTCGGTGAGTTGCACTCCCGCGATCTCGACCCAACCCCCGTCCGGACGGTCGATCCCGCTGACCAGGTTGAGCAGCGTGGACTTGCCGCTCCCGCTGGGGCCCAGCAGGACGACGAACTCGCCGCGCCGGATCTCGGCGGACGTACGATCGAGCACGACGTGGCGCCGGTCGCCCTCGACGTAATGACGGGAGAGTTCGTGGATGCGGAGGACGACGTCGGACACGGGACACGGGGTGTGGGAGGGGAGTCAGGGCGCCTCCCTACCCCCGCAAACCCGGATCTTTCCCTGGGCGTCGAGGCCCCGCGTGCGCCTCCGCCTCGGGCTCCGAGGTGAACTCTAGCCTTCGAGTTCCTCCGGGTTCATTCCCAGCTGCTGGGGAAGCGTGGTCAGCTCGAGGATCTTGAAGATCCGCTCTCCCACCGGCAGCGAAACCGTAACCTCCTGGCCTTCGGTCGCACCCAGAAGACCGCGCCCGATCGGGGACGCCATCGAGACCTGACCGCCGTCGAGGTCCATGAAGTCGCCGGCCACGATCGAGAACTCGTCTTCTTCGCCCATCGCGACGTTGAAGACCTTCACCTTGGACCCGAAGCCGACGCGGTCCCAGGCCATCGCCTTGACGTCGATCTTCGACAGCTCCGACATCCGGGAACCGAGGTGGCTGATCCGAGCCTGGACGAAGCCCTGACGCTCCAGGGCCGACTTGTACTCGGCATTCTCCCGCAGATCTCCGTGCTCGACCGCGATCCGGATTCGCTCGGGGAGCTCGACCTGGAGTTCGTGGGTCAGGCGGGCGATCTCGCCTTCGATCTTCTCTCGGATTTCGTCCAGCATGATCCACCTCGGGAGGGGTATGGAGCCCGGATACGCCACGCCGCCCCGGCGGTCTGCCGGGGCGGCGTGGTGGTGTGTCTGGGGCCGCGACAAGATGCGGCGGCGAACGGTCCCGTTCAAGGTGCGCGTCCCGGCTACTCCGTACGCAACGCACGCATCGGGTCGACCGTTGCGGCGCGCCGAGCCGGCACCCATGCCGCCGCGAGGGCCACCATTCCCAACGCCGCCGGAATGCCGATGAACGTCGCCGCGTCCCAGGGGCGCACCCCGTACAGGTATCCCGCCAACGGCACGGCCGCGGCCGCAGCCAGAAGGAGCCCTACGCCGATACCGACCCCGACGAGCCGCATGCCCGAGCCGACCAGCATGCGCACGACCTCGCCTCCCGACGCGCCGAGCGAGACACGAATTCCGACCTCGCGTGTGCGGCGGGAGACCGCATGGCTCACCACGCCCCAGATCCCCACGGCGGCCAGGAGCAGGGCCAGCGCGCCGAAGATCGTCAGCAGGCCGGCCGCCATCCTCGGGGGGAAGAGCAGCAGCGCCAGATGCTCGTTCATGGTCTTCTGCTCCAGGAACACCAGATCGGGGTCGATGCGCTCCAGCACATCCAGTGCGGCTGCGAGCAACTCGTCCGCCGTCCCCTCGCCACGCACGACGAACTGCAGCCCACCGAACATGGCTTCCGTGGCCATCTCGTACACGTACGGTCGAGGCTCTTCCCCGAGGGTCCGAACCTTGGTGTCCGCGGCGACGCCCACGATCCGGATCGGCTGATCACCGCCGCCGCGAATCGACAGGCCGAGCACGTCCCGACCCGGGTAGAACCGGTCGACGAAGGCCTGGCTGACGATGGCGACTCGGTCGCCGTTCAGGTCGTCGTCGGTGAACCGGCGCCCTCGGAGGAGCGGCACCCCCATGGTCTCGAAGTATTCGGGGCCCACACGCGCATTGTCGATGTCCCACCCACCCGATGCCGAGGACGAAGGCGCGACGTCGGGCAACTCGTAGCTCTCCGTCTGCACCCCGACCCCGAGCGGGAGTCGATCCGCAACCGCCACCTGGGCGATACGCGGATCCGCCAAGAGGGCGTCCCGCATCCGAAGCGCGATGTCGGCCCGCTCCCGGGGCGTGTCGTATCCCGAAAGCTCCGTCATGGGCCAGACCATGGCCGCGGGCCCCACGTCGAACCCCGGATCGATGGACCGAGCCGCCTGCAGAGAACGCACGAACAGCCCAGCCCCCACCAGGAGCACGAACGAGAGGGCTATCTGTGCCACCACCAGGCCCCGGCGGAGGTCGAAACGCCGACCCCGAACGCGGGCCACGTCTCCCAGTTTGAGCGTCGGCGCGACATCCGGGTTCGTGGCCCGCAGCGCAGGGACGAGCCCGAAGAACAGGCCCGCGGCGAGGGAGATCAGACCCGTGAACGCCAGGACGGTCGAGTCGAGACTCACATCGATGGACACCGGAATGGGAATCGGGGGCTGGAAGGCCATGATCACCCCCAGCATCCAGTTCGCCAGCAGCGCTCCCGCGACGCCGCCCAGCATGGCCAGCAGGGTCGTCTCCACGAGGAGCTGTCGTACCAGGGTCCCTCGCCCCGCGCCCAGGGCGAGGCGCATGGCGATCTCCGTGCGTCGATCCTCGGCGCGCGCCAGCAGGAAGCTGGCCAGGTTCGTGCACGCGATGAGTAGAATCAGCCCGACGACCCCGAGCAGGAGCCCCGCCACCGGGGCCAGCCTGCCGTCGACGAGGGGATGCAACGACACGTCGCTGGTCGGAAGCGCCGACATGATG
>JAHHMJ010000208.1 GCA_018678395.1 Gemmatimonadota bacterium
CCCCTCGGCCGATTCGGGCTGCCGTGGGAGCAGGATCGGGTAGGTGGGGCCGCCGATCCGGGCGGAGTGCCGATGCGGTCACAAGGCTCGTAATGCGACCGGGTCGACCGGCGGCGGGCGCCGGAGCTCCACGCAGCGCTCTCTGGGGACCCAGAATACAGCGGCGTGGAGTGAGCCACTGCGGCTGCGAGTCCGGATGCGGGCCCCCTCGCGAGCGCGGAGTGGAATCCGGGGTCCGCCGCCGTCACCTGGCCGCTCACCCCCCCGCGGGGAGCGCGGAGTGGAATCCGGGGCCCGCCGCTGGCGGACTGTACGTAGGCGTCAGCGGCTGGCCGTGAGGCGGCCTTCCTCGTCCCACATCTGGAGTTCCAGGATCTCGCCCTCGAGGTACAGCGCTTCGACCGCCTGCGTGCCGTTGGGATGCCAGCGCTGGAAGCGGTCGTGGGGTTGGCCCCTGATGAAGGTGCCCTGCGAGGCGAGAGCGCCGTCTTCGTGCCACTCCGTGGCCGGACCGTGCTGGAAGCCGTTCTGGTACGCCACTTCACTCCGCTGCGGGCCACTTTCCCACCAGCGGGTCAGGACTCCGTGGAGCGCACCTTCGAGGTAGGTGCCCTCGCTTTGAGGGGCGCCGGATGGGAACCAGGTCCGGCTCGCGCCGTGAGGACGCCCGTCGACCTGATCCTGCTCCAGGACGAGCTGACCTTCTTCCGTCCACTCCCTGACTAGCCCGGGTGAGGCGTCGACGGGGTAGGTGATGGTTCGAAGGGTCTGGCCCGAGTCGTACCATTCCGTGTGGGTGCCGACGCGCACGCCGGCCTCGTAGACGGTCTCGGCCCGAAGGGTGCCGTCGGGGAAGTAGTCGAAGGTGGTACCATCGAGGAGACCGCCCTCGAAGTGTGCCTCGACCCGTACCGCTCCCTCTGCGGCCTCGACGGAGTCGGGGAAGGGCTCAATGACGGTACCACTCAGCGGGCGGTCCGAGCCGATGCGGTAGGTGAGACCCTCCCGCTCCTCGGACTGGTCGGCTGGGATCGTCGGGGAGCACCCCAACGCCATGAGCAGGGCTCCGAGGGCCAGTCGGCGGAGGGGGTGGTAGGCCGATCTCTCGGTTCTCATGGGCGCTCTCCTGGGCGGCGGTTCGACTCCGACGCTCCCACCCTGGTGGGTCGGGTGGTGCGGGTCAACGGGTCGGGTCAGGGTGTCCCGACGTGCCGAGGGCCGGCGCCGCGGTTACGGCGCGGACCCTCGTCGACCGTTGCGTCCGATGCAATCGGAGCGCGGATGGCCGGAGCTAGTTGTGAATCCCCTGGGCCTTCGCCGACAGCTCGGCCAAGGTCCTCTGGCTCGCGCCGCCTCCTTCCATCGTCAACGGATCCGTGTGGCATCCGTAGCAGGCGAAGTCGAGGGTCACGAAGCCGCGTGCGAAGGTCGAACCGTCGTCCACGTAGAACATGTCGGCCTTGCCTACGGGATCCGAGTTGATCTCGAAGATGTGGGTCCGGATGTCACCTTCGAACTGGTGCACCGCCCGGGCGGACTTCGAGGCCCGGGACATGTGGCAGCTCACGCAGTCCACAGGCACCAGATGGGCGTTGCTGGTCACGTCGGTGTGGCAGCTTTCGCAGGTCACGGTGATCCCACCCATCTCGGCGTTCCCGTACTTCGTGCCGATGTGAGAATCGTGGCAGGACGTGCAGCTCAAGGCGACGTGGTCCGACGCGATGATCTCATCGTACTGCTCGTGATGCTTGATGAACCCGCCGCTGGCCAGGATCCCATGATTCGTATCCCGGTAGTGGCAGCTGCCGCAGAGCTCCTTCTCGGTGTCGATGCTGATGTTCGAGGCGCTCTGGGTCGTGACGTGGTTGAGGCCGGCACCATGGCACTGCTCACAGGTGATGCCCGTCTCTTCCCAGGTTCCCAGGATCCCCGGGAGTCCGTCCTGGTTCACACCGCCGTTCTCCGCGATGGTCTGCCAGCCTGTCGTGTGGCAGATTCCGCAGGTGTAGGGCTTGGGGACCAGATCGCCGGACTGGTAGTTGGCCCAGGCGGCCGTGAGGCCGTCCTCACCCAGATCGTCCCGGGGGAGGTTGTACTGGGTCTGAACACCCGTGACGCCGGTGACCAGGATGTTGCCGGTCTGGTCCATGAAGCGGGCCTTGTAGCCGTACCCGCCGATGACGTACGAGATTTCGTCCCAGGTGAAGCCCTGGGGTGGGCTCGGGACATCGCTGTCCGGGTAGGTGGGCGGCTGGCCGTTCACCACCTTGTTCAGCTTGTATGGGTGTCCGGAGTTGAACACCTCCGTGACGTTGTCGGCGTGGCAGTTCTGACACACCGAACTGGTAACGAACCCACGGGCCGAGGCAGCGACGACGGCAAATATCGCGTCGCTCAGGTCCTCGGCGGTCTGATTGGCCGCGTCCTTCGCGACCGCCCGCACCCTGACTCCGAAGAGGTTCTCATTCGGCACGGTCCAGTTGAAGCTGGAGCCGGTGACGCCTGAGGCGATTGTTCCCGTTGCATTCCCATCGGCCACGTAACTCAGGTCGATGCTGACGACGGCGTTGTCGTCGTTCGCGACCCACGTGATCTCGATCATGGCCCCCGGCAAAACGGCAGTACCGCCGTTGGGCGCGGTGAGCGTGATGGTCGGAGGATTATCCGTTGGGGTGACGGGGTCGTCTCCACTGTCGTCGTCGCCGCATCCCGGGAGGCCCACCAGGGCGCCGGTCAGCAGGAAGGCAGTGGCTCGACGAAGCCAGACATGCGGGGGCAGGTGGGATTCTCTGAGCGCGCTGCGCATCAATCGCCCCCTTCGTCTCGAAAAATGGTCTGGCTATACGGGGTCCTACGCAATGAATGTCGCAGCGTCCTGCGGGGATCTCCGTCGGGACCTCTACCCAGGGCGTGTCGGGAGAAGGTCCAAGGCCGTGTAGGGGAGGCCGGTAACATGCGGCGTGGAGCGAGCCAAAGCTCATGCGAGCGGGGATGCGGGTCCCCGCGGGGAGCGCGGAGTGGAATCCGGGGCACGGCGCCGGCACCGGGCCGCAGGTGCGCGTCGGGGGTGGCCCGGGGAGGGGTCGCGGATAGGTTGGAGGGATGAGCCAAGTCGCGGATGGACCCGGGCGCACGGTGCTGGTCACCGGCGGGGCAGGCTTCGTCGGTTCGGCCCTGGTTCGTCGGCTGGTTCAGGAGTCCCCGCACCGGGTCGTCACGGTGGATGCCCTTACCTATGCGGGTGATCTGCGGACTCTCGAGGACGTAGCGGAGCACCCTCGGCATGCGTTCGAGCGCGTCGACGTCTGCGACGGACCGGCGCTCGAGCGGGTGTTCGAGCGCCACCGGCCCGATGCCGTGCTGCACCTCGCCGCGGAGTCCCACGTCGACCGCTCGATCGACGCACCGGCCGCCTTCGTGCGCACGAACGTGCTCGGGACGGCCACCCTCCTGGACGTCGTCCGCGACTGGCTGGGTTCCGGGGAAGGACAGGCCTCGCCGGTGGCGGACGACGACGAGGGGCCGTCGGACGGCTTCCGGTTCGTCCACGTGTCGACGGACGAGGTGTACGGCGATCTGCCCTATCGCGACACCGGCGCGGGCTCGGCGACGTCGTTCACGGAGAGCACGCCCTACGACCCGCATTCGCCCTACGCGGCGAGCAAGGCGGCGTCGGATCACTTCGTGCGGGCCTGGGCCCACACCTACGGCCTGCCCGTGATCGTCACGCACGGGACCAATACGTACGGCCCGTGGCAGTTTCCGGAGAAGCTCATCCCGGTCGTGGCGCTCCGGGCCATGGCCGACGAGCCGATCCCCCTGTACGGCACGGGAGAGAACGTCCGGGACTGGATCCACGTGGACGATCACGCGTCCGCGCTGCACGCGGTTCTCGAACGCGGGATTCCAGGCGAGACCTACGACATCGGGGCGCGCTGCGAGCGAACGAACCTGGAGGTCGTACGGGCGGTCTGCCGAAGCCTGGATGAGTTGCGGCCCCGTATCGACGGGCAGTTGCACGAGGACCGGGTGGAGTCGGTCGACGATCGACCGGGCCACGATCGCCGCTATGCCACCGACCCGTCGAAAATCGAGCGCGAGCTCGGTTGGCGACCCCGGGTGGAGTGGGACTCGGGACTGCGCCGGACGGTCGAGTGGATGGTGGGCCGGCGCGCGTGGATGCTCGAGCGAGCCGAGCGGTCGGAACAGCTTCGCTCGGCGCGCGACGCCACCCGATCAGGTGATGGCGTCGTCCCCGGGTAGGCAGTCGAAGTCCGCATTCCGTTCGACCGTGACGCTCCAGAGCCCGTTCATGTCGACGCGGATCGCGATGTCGCCGTGGACGTTCGTGCAGTAGGTCTCGGCGCGGGCGTTCAGGGTGTTCGCCGCCCGTTGGCGGGGGTGGGACGCTCCGTTCGCACTCACCACGTGCAGCTGTGCCCCGGTGTGGTCCAGCCACTGCGAGGCCGAGGACTGGCCCAGCCCGTCGTCGAAGATCGCGTCGTTGGCGCCATGATGGCCGACCTTGAGGACCGTGAGGTCCGAGGTCAGGTCCCCGTAGGTGTTCCTCCAGCGGCCGTTGGCCTCCACCTCGCCGTCCCCCGTGAGGAAGAGACGGAACGCGCCCCTGGCCACCAGGACACCGATGGAGCCGTCGTTCAACTCCTGACTCCCCGCGCTCCGGTTGTCCAGGTAGCGCGTCAGGGGCGGGAGAATCGTGAGCTCGGTACCTCCGGCGAGGGTCTCTTCGAGCGGGGTCGCCGGAATCACGACCTCGTCGGCCCCGGCGGTCGCATTGGCGATGAACGAGGTGTACTCGGTGAAGCTGCGTACCTGGCCGTTGTGATAGAAGGTCTCGACGCGGGCTCCGTCGAGGACGTCGGGCATCCCGCGGAAGTGGTCGGTGTGCGCGTGGGTGAGGAGAAGTCCCCGAAGCTCCGAGACGCCGAGCGCCGCGAGCCGCGTGTGTACGTAGTCCTCGTCGTCCCCGTCGGTGCCCGCCGGACCGGCGTCCACCAGGAAGTGGTCCAGGCC
>JAHHMJ010000205.1 GCA_018678395.1 Gemmatimonadota bacterium
CCACCCGATTGGAGCGCGGGGGTCGCGATCCCCTCGCTCAACCGCATCGTGCTCCCCCCGTTCGGGTCGGACCGCGCTCGAGGCGGGGATTCCTGGCGTACCCTGCGCCACGAATGGGCTCACCTCGGGCTCCGGCAAGCGCTGCCGGGCCTCCGTGTGCCCCGGTGGTTCGACGAAGGCTACGCTCAATGGGCCGCAGGCTGGGAGCGGGCGGATGCGTGGCGCCTGAGGGTACGCCTCGCCCTGGGCCGGACACCGCCGCTCGACTCGCTCACGTTCCGGTTCCCCGGTGGGCGCAACTCGGCCCAGGATGCCTACCTCCTCTCGGCCACCACCGTGGAGTACCTGGTCATGGCCAGCGGAGAGGATGCGCTCGAGGTCTTCCTGGAGCGGTGGCGATCCTCGGGACGCTTCGACGCGGCGCTGAAACAGGTCTACGGTGTCTCGACGGATCAGCTGGAGGAGGACTGGCGGAAGTGGCTCGAGGACCGCTACGGCTGGCTTTCGGTGCTGACCAGTTCGGGGCTCGCCTGGGCGATGCTCGCGGTCCTCGTGTTGTTGATGGTCCGGACGCGTCGGGAGCGCAATCGGGAGAAGCTCGCGCGGCTCCGCGCCACGGAGCCCCCTCCGGCGCCGGAGTTCTGGATGGATGACTCGCCGTCGCCCTAGGTGTCGGACTCGCAATTCCGACCTCCGCATGCTCTATTAGGGCATGATGCATGCCCCCTTGGCCGCGTCCCGGATACTGTGGGCGTGCACCGCGCTGGTCGCGGTCACGCTCTCGACCGAGCTGCGCGCACAAACCGACGTCTCCGCGCCCTCGACGTCCCCGTCGTCGGCGTCTTATGACGAAGCTCCCCAGGCTCCCCTGGACCCGATCGAGCGACTCCAGGCCCGCATCGACTCGGGTGCGGTGACGCTCGCCTTCGATTCCATCACGGGATGGCTACCCTCCGTCCTCGGCGCACTCGCCGTGCCCGTGGAGTCGCAGGGCCTCGTGTTCTCGCGGACCAGTCTCCAGACCGACCGCGTCGCCCCCTGGGCGCCTCGGGCCGTGTACTTCAACGACGACGTGTACATCGGCTACGTGCGAGACGGTGGGGTGATGGAGGTCGCGGCCGTTCGCCCCGACGGTGGAACGGAGTTCTACACGCTGGCGCAACAGCATACCGAGAGGCCCCGTTTCCAGCGCGAGACCACCACCTGTCTGATGTGCCACGAGGCTCGCTCGATGACGGGCGGCATCCCGGGACTCATCGTCCGATCCGTGCTCACGGACCGGCTCGGTTACCCGATCGGAGAGGTGACGGAGGGGCAGGCGACCGAGCGCACGCCCTTCGAGCGGCGCTGGGGCGGGTGGTACGTCTCGGGCGAGGCGGCGTCCATGGGCCATTCGGCGAACGTCTTCTCACCGGACCTGCGGCACGAGGTCTCCGACGTGCAGCGCTACGTCGCCGACTTCGACTTCGCGCGCGGGCGGACCGACGATCCAGCGGGCGAGCGTTTCGAGCCCTCTGCCTACCTGAGTCCGCACAGCGACCTCGTCGCGTTGACCGTACTGCTGCACCAGTCGCGGGTGCACAACCTGATCTCGCTGGCGCACGAGGCCGCGGACGAGGCGCTGCGGCTGGTGTCGCTGCAGGCGGGCGACCCGGGCGGACCGGTCGAGTACGAGAGCCTGTCGCCCTACCTGCGCGGGCGGATCGAGGGCGCGGTCGCCGCGCTGGTCGATGCGATGCTCTTCGTGGGCGAGGTGGCGCCCCCGGCGCCCTTGAGAGGCCCGACGGCCTTCGCGGCGGACTTCCAGCGCCGCGGCCCGTGGGACTCGCAGGGCCGTTCCCTGCGAGAGCTGGATCTCGAGCGCCGGACGTTCCGTTATCCGCTGAGCTTCCTGATCTACTCGGAGGCCTTCGACGGATTGCCCGCTCTGGTGAAGAACCCCGTCTATCAGCGATTGCGTGCGGTCCTGGAAGCCGCGGACGGGGGCGAGGCCTACGCCCACCTCGACGCGGACGACCGCAGGGCGATTCTGGAGATCCTCGTGGAGACCAAGCCGGACTTCGGAGGCTAGCCGGGCGTCGCGGACGAACCCGAGGGACCCCTCGCCGGGTACCAGATCTCGTACGGGCATCGTCGTGGTGCCCCGACTTCCCCCGCCGGATCGAGATGAACGGGCGCATTCTGGTCGTCGACGACGAGGAGGGTCTGCGCGAGGCGCTGGCCGAGAAACTCCGCCACTCGGGCCACGAGGTCGAAACCGCCGAGTCGGCGGAGTCGGCGCTGGCTCGGGTGTCCCGCTTCGAGCCTCAACTCATCGTGACGGACCTGATGATGCCGGGCCTGTCCGGCCTGGATCTTCTGGAGCGGGTGCGCGACGGGATGCCGGCAGTCGACGTCGTGGTCATGACGGGCCACGAGGACATGTCGACCGCGGTCGACGCCATGAAGGCGGGTGCGTTCGACTATCTGGTGAAGCCGGTCAAGCTCACACACGTCGACGACCTCGTGCGTCGGTGTCTGCGTGAACAGGCGCTGAATCGATCGGCTCCGGCCGAGCCGGACGACGCGCCGACGAGCGGTTCGGTGGGCAAGCTCGTGGGGCGCGACCCCCGCATGATCGAGATCTACAAGATGATCGGCGTGCTGGCGCGCAACCGCGCCACGGTACTGATCC
>JAHHMJ010000022.1 GCA_018678395.1 Gemmatimonadota bacterium
TCCTCGAACATCCTCGTCACCGAAGGTCCGTCGAAGGGGGCCGGCGCCCCGGCTGTGAAGCTCCTCGATTTCGGTATCGCCAAGGTGATCGAGGGAGGAGACGCCTCCGAGTCGTCGATACGGACCCACACCGGTCAGCGGCTTCTCACGCCCCTCTGGGCGAGTCCGGAGCAGGTGGCCAGCCAACCGGTGACCACGGCCTCGGACGTCTACCAGCTCGGCCTCCTGCTGTACCAACTGCTGTCTGGGGACCGGCCCTATCTCGATGACACCGGAACGCCCCTCGACGGGCCCGCCCTCGAGCAGGCGATCCGCACCCTGGACCCGGTGCCCCCGAGTCGCCGGGTCATGCGGAGCGATCCCGACGACCCCGGCACACGAGCACGGTCCGCTGCGCTCCGTGGCGATCTGGATGCCATCGTGCGAAAGGCGATGCGAAAGGACCCCGAGGACCGGTACGCGTCGGTCCTGGCGCTGGCGGCCGACCTGCGGGCCTACCGCGAGGGACGCCCCGTGGGCGCTTCGGTGGGGACCCGGACCTATCGGTTCCGGAAGTTCGTGGGTCGCCACCGGGCCGCCGTCGTCGCAGGAACCGCCGGCGCTCTGCTGCTGACGGGTTGGGCGGCTACGGCCTCGTGGCAGAATCGTGCCCTCGCCGAGGAGCGGGACCGGGTACGGGCCGAGGCGCGGCGAACGGCGGCGATCCGGGACTTCCTCGTGGAGATGTTCCAGGTGGCGGACCCCTTCCAGCCCGACCCGCTGGCCGGCGACTCGACCTCGGCCCGGGAGTTGCTCGACGCCGGGGCGCGGCGCCTCTCCACCGAGCTCGTCGACGACCCGGGGGCCCGAGCGGAACTCGCCTTCACCATCGGTACCACCTATCGCGCGCTTTCCCTCGATCAGCCGGCCCGGGAGATGCTGGAGCAGGCCCTCGCACTGCAGGCGGCGGAGTCGGGCCCCGAGTCTCCGCAGGTGGCCCGTATCCTCTTCGAACTGGGGCAGTCCCTCAGATCCGTCGAAGCCGACAGTGCGGCGGTGCTCATGGAACGAGCACTGGAGATCGAAGAGGCTCGCGACGACGGCGACGACCTCTTCACGGCCCAGGTCCTCACCTCGCTGGGAGAGCACCTCGGCTTCACCACCGCACCGGACACGTTGCGGTCACGGCAGCTGCGGGAGCGAGCCGTCGAGTTGTTGCGAGCGCACCCGGATCCCCCGCCCGACCAGATGGCCGACGCTCTCACCATCTCGGTGTATGGACTCAACGACCGTCCCGAGCTGGTGATCGAGCGTATGACCGAGGCGCTGGACATCCGACGGGGGCTCTACGGCGACCGACATCCAGCGGTGGCGTCGAGCTTGAACGACCTCTCGCTGGCGCTCGAGGCGACCGAACCCCAGCGTGCCGACTCCATGATGCAGGCGGCCTTGGAGATCTTCCTGGCGACACTGGGGGAAGCCCACCAGACCACCCTCGACGCCATGGGAAACCTGGCTTCGCACTATCGCGACATCCGGCAGGACTATCCGGCGGCCGCCGCCCTCTATCGGCGCAATGTGGCCCTGGTCGAAGAGCACCGTCCCGACGATCGCCTCGCCCTCGCCTACCCGCTTTACGGTTGGGCGGTGACGTCCATGAGGATGGACGACTTCGCGGCGGCGGAGCCGCGACTCCGCCGCGCCCACGAGCTTCTGGTGGCGGAGTTGGGATGGGGAAACGGGCTCTCGTTCGTCACCCGGTACACGCTGGGCGAGTGCCTCCGTGAACAGGAACGGCTGGCCGACGCAGCGGCGCTTCTGGAGGAGAGCCGAGCCGGCTTCGGCCGTGCGCCCTGGCTCCGCGTCACGCACAAGCTGGCCACGCTGCGAGAACTGCGCCGGGTCTACGAGGCTCAGGGACGCCGGGGTGACGTGGCGGCCGTCGACGCCGAGATCGACGCACTCACCGAGGGCTAGCCGGTCCACAGGGGTCGCCCCGAGGCGGCAAGAGGCCGCTTCGTCAGGTCGCTTCGGGCCTGTATTCCTGCTCCACGGCGCGGAGAATCCGGCGGATCTGCCGCTCGTGTCGCGTGAGGTGGACGCGAAGCATCCGGATGGCCTGACGCGTCGTCAGCGGACCCGAGACGGGGTGGACGAAGACGGCACCCGAGATCCTGCCCTCCCCCTCCGCGATCACGTGGCGACGGAGGCCTCGATGGCTCTCCTCCCACGCGGCGCGGAGTTCGTCGAAGGAGCATCGAGGCTTTCGAGGAGGCGGTTCCGCATCGTCTCGATGCGATCGACCTGAGCGAGCACGATGGGTTCCTCTACGGTCTCGAGTGAGGATCGTGGCGGTCGACCGCGCCCGGTGTGACTTCGATGGCCACATGGAAGTGGCGCGCTCTGTCGTCGAAGCTGGCCAGCAATGCTCTCGCTTCGTCCGGCACCACGGCGTGTTCGGGATCGGGACCGGCGAAGCGCTCGATCGCGTCCTCGCCGGACCAGCGACTCTGGACGACGAACTGGTCGCCACTCCGCCGCAGGACCTCCACGCCGAGGCATCCGGGGAGGGCGGCGATCTTCGGAACCATGACCTCGTCCAGGAACGTCAGGTAGGCCTCGGCCGCCCCCGGCCGTGCCGTGCCGCTCCAGGTCCGAATCACCATGTCCCGGTCACTCCTCCACGGGGGTCGGGCTCAGCCAGCCGCGCCGGCCATTCACCTGCTGTCGTGCATCCTGCCCCGTCGCACTCCTGCCGGCAACCGAGGCGTATCCGCATTTCTACGCCGACTCCCCGCCCCCCATCCGCCCCTCCTGGTGCCGCCGCACGACCGTGGTGACCCAGTCCCGGGGCAGCGCCCGCGGCAGCAGTGCGGACAGGCGGTCCCGCCATCCCACGACCACCCGGCGGCGTCCGGCCAGGGCTCCGTCCACACCGGCGCGCGCCACGGCTCGCACGCGCTCTCGATCCGGTCGGGCCCTCCGGTGGGCCACCACCCCCGCCCGCTCCTGAAAGCCGGTCGGGGTCGGGCCGGGCAGCAGGCATGTCACACCGACGCCGCTGGCGCGCAGCTCTTCGTGCAGCGCCTCGGAGTAGCTCAGGACGAAGGCCTTGGTCGCGTAGTAGGTGGCCATCCGCGGACCGGGGACGAAAGAGGCGGTCGAGCCCACGTTGAGAATCCACCCGCGACCCCGCTCCAGCATGCCCGGCAGGAATGCGCGGGTCAGCCGCACGACGGCGTCGACGTTCACACGCAGCATGCGGCGCTCGGTGTCGGGATCGAGGTCCGGGTAGGGGCCCAGCTGTCCGAAGCCCGCGTTGTTGACGAGTCCCTGGACGACCCGGCCGGTCGCCTCGACGTCGGCGATCAGACGGTCGGGGCCGTCGGGGTGAGACAGATCGCGGGCGGACACGAACACCCACGCTCCACACGTCTCGTCGAGTTCCTCAGCCAGCGCGTCGAGGGGAGCAGGACTCCGAGCGGTGACGACGAGATCCCATCCGCGCTGAGCGAGAACGCGCGCCATCTCCAATCCGAGGCCCGCGGAGGCCCCGGTGACCAGGGCGAGGGGGCGATCCGCTCCGGCCGTCCTTCCTTCGGGACTCATGCCTCCGAGGGCTCCAGCGGCGGGACCGAGACGACGTGGCCGGTCGCGGGCGGCTCGGGGATGAAGAACCAGACGATGAGTCCCATACCGAGGACCGAGATCGCGCCGAGTACCGTGTTGCTGGAGTAGCCGCCGTCCGCGAAGAGCGGGCCGGCGACGGCGCCACCGACGGCGAACCCGACCTGGCCCAGCGCGACGGTCAGGCTCATGAGCGAACCGCGGCGGTGATCCTTGACGAGCGCGGTCAGCAGTGCGGAGAAGGGCGAGATCCGCATCGCCACGAGCACCATGGTCATGAAGAAGACGGGGTAGGCCACCCAGAACTCGGTCACGACCCAGGTCGTCACCAGCATGACCACGGAGAGGCCCGCGCACGCCATGAGAATGATGCCCTTGCGCCCGACGCGGTCCGAGAGACGACCCGCCGCGGGCCCCGTGAAGACGTTGGCCAGTCCACCGACCAGGAAGAGCATGGCGATCCCGTTGGGCGTGGCCTCCACGAACGAGCGCTCCAGCCAGGTCGGCAGGTAGACCACGTACAGCGACAGCCCGAGGAACATCAGGAAGAAGGCGAACGAGGCCCACGCGATCTCGGGGCGGCGCAGCATCGCCCAGTAGTCGCTCAACGCACCGAGCGCAGTGAGCCGTCCCTGGGATCGCACGACGTCCGGCTGGGGCACCCGCACGAGGATCAGGATCCAGGTCAGCGCCATCGTCACCGCGAACATCAGGAAGGGCGCCCGAATCCCGAAGCGACCGGCGATGACGATGCCGAGCGGGATGCCGATGATCTGCCCGAAGGCCGAGCCGCTCATGATC
>JAHHMJ010000207.1 GCA_018678395.1 Gemmatimonadota bacterium
CGGCAGTACAGTCCGTCGGGCGTAGCTTCGAGAAGTTCGGAGGACATCGGGGCGGTGGAAGGGCGGTGCGAGATCGGAAACCGGGTGGAACTCGCACCCGACCGCGGGGTGAAAAGCGTTCGAACACCCCCAAAGAAGCGATTTCAGCGCCGGTCTACCCGGCTCTCCACCGATCGATCCGAGAAGAAACCCGCCCATGGAACGGTTCAATTCCGATCTCCATCTCACGACGTCCCAGGTGGCCGAACTCCTCTCGGTCCACCCGTCGACAGTCAAGCGCTGGTGCAACGACGGCGATCTCGACGTCGACAAGACCGACGGCGGGCATCGGCGCATCCACCTCCAGGACGTCCTTCGCCTCTCGGCCGACCGGGCGATCCCGACCTTCCTCGACCCGTTCCAGCCGTACGAGGGGCATGTGTGGACGGCGGTCAACCACGCGGTGGACTCGAGCTCGTTCCATCGGGTGCACTCGCTGGCCATGGGGTGGTTGACCCGCGGCTACATCGAGCGGCTCGGCGCGCTTTTCCACGCGCTGGGTCGCCATCCGGGAGTCCCGTTCCACCGGTTCTGCGACGAGGGCGTCCGGGGCTTCATGCGCGAGGTCGGCGAGACCTGGCGCTCCGGGCGGCTCCGGGTCGGCGAGGAGCACATGGTGTCCGAGGCTCTGGTCGAGGTGCTGGTGAAGCTCCGTGCCGAGATTCCCGCTCCGCCCGCCGGAGAGACGCGACCCGTCGCCATCGTCGGCAGCATGGAGGGCGATCGGCACAACATCGGAGGGCTGTGCGTTCGGCTGATCCTCGAGTCGCACGGTTGGGAGGTGTTCTTCCTCGGAGCCGACGTTCCGGTCGAGGACTTCGCTGCGATGCAGAGGACTCGCTCGGCGGACCTGGTGTGTGTATCCTTCGCGCCCCCGAATACGGCGGCCGACATGAAGCGGGCCATCCGCATTCTGGGTGAATTCTATCAGGACGCGCACCCGTACACGCTGGCGCTCGGAGGCGATCTGTCGGAATCTCCCTTCCTCGAGGATCTGGAGATTCCGTTCCGTGAGCTCGGGCTCTTCGGCTCCCTCGAGCAGTTCGATCGCGCTCTCGGCGATGGTCTGGGGGTGCGGAATGCCGCCATCGATATCGACGAAGTGGCGTAGTCCACACCCTCAGCTTCTCGACGAGCGCACATGACCGCGGAGCGGCAATCGATCTGGAAGGGCCCGGAGGGCTGGGCCCTCATCGGGCTCCTGGTGTTCACCGCCGTGGCCCTGTCGGGATACACCTTCTTCGGGTTGCGTCCCGAGAACCTCCCGCCGAACTCGTGGGCGACGCGGTTCTACAGCGTATCGTACCCCTTCTTCGCCCGCCTGCACATCGTCGTCACGGGTGTCGTGCTCTTCGTGGCCCTCTTCCGTCACGCGTGTGCCCGCTGGATTCCGGCGATGATGGCGATCTTCGTGGTGTCGTTCCTGGCTGAACACTTCGGCACGGGCTACGGAATCCCGTTCTCGGGCTACGAGTACACCGGCCTCCTGGGCCCGAAGCTGGCCGGCCGGGTGCCCTGGGTGATCCCGCTGAGCTGGTTCCTGATGTCCGCGCCCGCCTACGTCATGGCGCGGAGCACGTTCCCGGGTCGTCGACGGGCCTTGCCCCGTATCGTCCTGGCGTCGGTCCTCCTGACGACGTGGGACCTCGCTCTCGACCCGGCGATGAGCTATCTCACGCCGTACTGGCTGTGGGAGAACACCGGGCCGTTCTACGGCATGCCCTGGGTGAATCTCGCGGGGTGGATGTTCACCGGCCTGGTGATCATGGTGGTGCTCGAAGTGCTCGAGCGAATCGGCGGCGGTTGGTCGGGGACCTTGCCTGTTCGTTGGGCGACCGCGTATTACGCGGGTGTGTTGATGATGCCCCTCGGAATGGTCACGGCTGCGGGCCTGTGGTGGTCCGTCGCTGCGACGCTCGGTATGCTCGGACTCATCCGGCTCTTTCACGCGCGCTTTGCGCCCGGCGATTCGGCGGATGCGTCGGACCGCGCTGCGGTCGACGCGTCCCCTCGTACCGCGATGGCGGGAGGGCCTTCGTGAACCAGGGCGCCGTCCTGG
>JAHHMJ010000563.1 GCA_018678395.1 Gemmatimonadota bacterium
GTGCTCGAGGCTCGGCTGCATTTCCCGCCACGCGTGGACGCCCAGGGCCAGCACGACCCCGAGAAGCACGGCCTGGTCGACCCGGGGGGCGAGGATGAGCGTGAACCCGAAGGTCGCCCATCCTACCATCGCCTGCAGCGGAGAGATCTTGATCAGGCGCAGCAGCGGTCGGAGCTTCACCAGCGATGCGACCGCCGAGATGACGATCGCCGACAGGATGGCGCGGGGGAGGGGGGTCAGGACGAACGCGATCGGCAGGAATGCGAGGACCACCAGGCCTGTGATCGCGCCGCTCCATCTGCTCGTGGCGCCGGCGAGGTGGTTGATGCTGCTGCGCGAGAAGGACCCCCCCACGGGGAAGCCTCCGGATGCCGCCGACGCCAGGTTGGCCAGGCCCTGGCCGATGAATTCCTTGTTGGGGTCCCACGGTGCGCGGTCCTGTGCGGCGAAGGTCCGCGCAATCGAGGCGGCCTCGGCGAAGCCGACCAGCGCGATCACGATGCCGGGTACCAGAAGGACGGGGAGGCTGCGCCAGGGCAGATCCAGCGACGGCGTCGGGAAGCCCCGAGGCACCTCGCCGACCGTCGGTCCGCCGTACCCGGTCGCGATCGACCAGACCAGTCCGGCTCCGGTCGCGATCAGCACTCCCGGAACGAGGGGGTGGATGCGTCTCCCCCCCAGAATCACGGCCACCGTTCCCGCCGCCAGGACGAGAGAGGCGATCTCCCAGGACCCCGGATTGGCCAACGCCCACGTCGCCGACTGCAGGACTCCGGCGTCGCTGGGGACGCCGGAGGCTCCGAGTGCTCCCGGCAGCTGGGACGAGAGAATCAGAAGTCCCGCGCCCGAGGTGAACCCCATGAGAACCGGCTGGGACATGAGGTAGGCCACACCGCCCGACCGCAGGAGTCCCACGAGGACGCGCGTCACTCCCACGACCATGGCGAGAAGAACGGCCAGGGCCACGTACTCGGGCGTGCCGGTCGACGCCAGGGGCAGCAGGGCGCCCAGGGTGAGGAGCGCAGTGAGCGCGACCGGGCCCGTCTGGAGGTAGGGGGACGACGCCGAGAACGCCGCAGCGATGGGCGGTAAGGCGGCTGCGTACAGGCCCACGTGCGGCGGAAGCCCGGCCAACTCCGCGTAGGCCATCGACTGCGGGATCAGCAACAGCGCTACGCTCACGCCCGCGACGATGTCGCGGACCGAGAACGCGTGCGAGGTCGGCCGGCCAGCCACCACTCCTCTAGCCCTTCTCCTGCTCGTATTCCCGCTCGATCCAGTCCACCATTCCGCCCATCACCAGGGCGGGTTTGTGGCCGAGGCGCTCCAGGATCGAGGCCACGAGCGACGAGCGGACTTCGTCTCCGCAGATCACCGCGACCGGCTTGCCCGGATCCTCGAAGTCGGGGGCGTCCTCCCACGCGTCGGTCCACGAGAGGCGGCTGGAGCCCGGCACGCGCCCGTAGCGGTACTCGAAGCCGTCGCGAGAGTCGACGACGTGCCAGTCGTCGAGTTGATCGTGCAGCGAGTCGACGTCGACCGTCGGCATCGTCACCGTGGGTAGCCCAGCCGCGGACCATGCCTTCAGCCCACCTTCGAGATGCCCGAGCACGGTGAAGCCCCCCTCGGCCAGCAGCTTCGCGGCCATCTTCGCGATGGCGTCCGGCTGACCGTGCATGATCAGCGGCAGGTCTTCAGGGAGGACCATCTCGGCCCGGTCCACCAGGTCGGCCCGGTTGAACTGCAGGTTGACCGCCCCCTCGAGGTGCTCGTCGGCGAAGCGCTTGGGGGTGCGGAGGTCCAGGACCGCCGCACCCTCCTGTTGCGCCTTCCGGACTTCATCCGGGGTCATACGCCGGCCTCCGCGATCTCTTCCTTCTCGATCAGACCGAGGTTGTACGACTTGATGCGGCCGTAGTTGTCCGGCAGCGGCTTCGCCGTCTCCTTCACGAACCGTCCGAACGACTCCGCGTCGGGCTGCGCCATGGCCAGGTTGAACTTCTTCTCGAAGTAGATGGTCGAACTCGCCTTGCCGCTCATGTTCACGCCACCGCAGGCCGACCCGCCATAGTGGTTCGGGAAGACCTCGACGTGTGCCGGGAGGCTGAAGAGCTTGTCGTTGATCGACCGGAACTGGGTCTGGGCCCGTTCCTCTTCACCCATGACGTCCAGCGCCTGGTCGCCGACCAGCAGATCGGGGCGCCCCACGTCACCGACGAAGAGCGAGTCGCCGGTCAGGACGGCCCACGGCTCGTCTGTCCGCGCCCCATCCGTCACCACATACGAGGTGTGCTCGGGTGT
>JAHHMJ010000642.1 GCA_018678395.1 Gemmatimonadota bacterium
CTGGCCGGTGTCGAGCCGGAGGTTCGGGTCGATCTATCCTCGGAGACGCCGGCGACAGCGCGCGCTGTGTTCGATGAATTGGAGGCGCGGCATCCGAGGCTGCGGGGGACCATCCGCCATCACGACACCGGCGAGCGACGCGCCTACATGCGTTTCTTCGCCGGGCGCGAGGATCTGTCTCACGAGTCGCTCGATGCCGAGTTGCCGGAGGCGGTCGTGCGGGGGAATGAGGCGTTGCGGGTCGTCGGCGCGATCGCGGGGGGATGAGCGTCGGGTGCGCGGCCCTGTCCCGCGGAGAAATCCCGACGGCGGGCCGGCGATCGACGCGTCACGTTGTGCAGGACTCATCCATTCTCGTACATCGGAGGTGGCCGTGACGGAGAAGATCAAGGTCCAGCAGCAGTCGGTGGGTGGTCTGCTGTGGTTCGGCGGGTGGCTGTTTGCGCTGGGGTTCCTGAAGCTCGGCTTCTGGAAGGCCTTGCTGGCCCTCATCATCTGGCCGTACTACGTCGGTGTGGAGGTCGCGGCGAGGTGGGTGGTGGGCTGACGCGCCCACTCCCGGTGCCCCGGCTTTCAGCCCCTCAGGTGACGAATGTGCCGCCGTGCCGCGTAACCACGGGCACGGACCGACCTCATTCCCGGACGCCGGATGTATCGCTCCTGCATGTTCTGCTCGAAGTCGCTCGGCACCAACGAGGTGGTCGAGGTCTTTCCGGTTGGGCGACGACTCGCGTTCGATGCCGACCGGGGCCGCCTCTGGGTCGTGTGCCGCCGCTGCGAGCGATGGAACCTCAGCCCCCTCGAGGAGCGCTGGGAGGCCGTCGAAGCCTGTGAGCGGCTCTTCTCGGGCACTCGGCTCCGCGTGTCCACCGACAACATCGGTCTGGCCCGGCACAAGGAGGGGCTGGAGTTGGTCCGCATCGGTCGGCCGCACCGTCCGGAGTTCGCGGCGTGGCGGTACGGAGACCAGTTCGGCAGGCGACGCAAGAAGGCCGCGATCATCACGGCGGCGGGGCTGACGGCCCTGGCTGCTGCGACCTTCGCCGGGCCCGCCCTGGTGGGTGGCTCGGGCATGGGTGGGTACTGGATGTGGCAGGCGTTCGAGGGATTCCGGCAGAGCCGCACCCATGCCCGGCTCCGCCTGGACGACGGTGAGGTGATCAAGCTCGATGGGCAGGACCTGAAGCAGGTGCGGGTGCTTCCCGCCGCGGACGGCGACGGGTTTCAGCTACGGGTCCGAAAGAAGCGGCGCGAGTGGGAGTTCGAAGGACTCGAAGCGCTGCGTTTCGCCGGCCAGGTCGTGCCGGCCATCAACAAGGCCGGGGGCCGGAAACGTACCGTCGAAGACGCGGTCGCCCAGATCGAGCATTCCGGTCATCCCGACCGCTTCCTGGCCGATGTCACTCGCGGCGATCGGTTCCGGAGCAAGAAGGGCATCCCCGGATACATCAACAAGATGCCGGCCCCGACGAAGCTCGCGCTCGAGATGGCCCTGCACGAAGAGGACGAGCGGCGGGCGCTGCAGGGCGAGCTGTGGCGCCTGGAAAGGGCGTGGGAGGAGGCCGAGGAGATCGCCGCGATCAGCGACGACCTCCTGCTGCCGGAGGGTACCGACGACTTCCTGGATCGGCACAGCGGCGACTGAGGCCTCTACATCCCGAAGAGGTCGAACTGGCGCGTGTACTTGATGATGAGCGAGCGCGCCTGGGGTCCCTGCAGCGTGTCGAAGCCCTGTACGTCGTTGTAGACGATGAAGAGCCCCGTTCCCGCCGTGTCGAGCCATCCGAGCCGGAGATTGGTCGACCAGCGGTCGACCTGGTCCGAGTACTGGACCAGTCCCTGCAGGTAGAGGCGCGGAGTGAAGAAGTAGCCGAGTCTCAGGCTCGTCAGCAGTGTGGTGAAGTCGCCCTCCGGGAGCTCGACGTCGTTGTACTGCGCGGAGATGGTCGCACTCGAACGGTCCCCCGATCGGAACGTCACGTCGGCCGACGAGGTGCGCTTCGAACCCGACAGGAACGCGCCCCAGTTGAAGCGCGAGTTGAACGAGAGCGTCCGCGACTGGTCGGTGAAGAACACGAGCGCCGCTTCCCATCCATCGTACAGGCCCGTCGGCACCACGATCGAGTTGCCCTCGTCGTCCGTGACCCCCCGGATCTCGAACGGCTCGTAGAGTCCCTCGCGGACCCAGTTGGTGCCGGTGTGCAACTCCATTCCCGAGTCCCACTCCCAGTGGTTGTCGATATGCAACCGGGAAGAGATCTCGAAGCCGCGATTCGCCCGACCCTCGAAGGTGTTGCGGAAGGTGAAGTACGAGATGTGGGGCCGCAGCTCTCGGAAGACCCGATTCGGCCGGATGTTGTACATGCCGAAGACCTGGTAGTAGCGGTGCCCCCGCCGGGGAACGAACCCGATCTCCGGGTTGAAGTCCTCGCCGATCTGCTGGACGGTCACGTTGCCCCGGAAGGCGCGCGTCGTCACCTCGCTCGTCACGTTCCAGGCGACGTCGTCGCCGGTCCGACCGGGTGCCGCGGTCCTGGCGAGGTACGACGTGACGTTCACCGCATCGCCGAGGCCGAGCTGGCCGTCCACCGCGTAGGTCTGGCTGTCGTCGCCGGCGATGTCGCTGCGGCGGTCGGTGAAGAGCGCTCCGATCTTCGACCGCCCGGGCAGCTCCTTGGCAACCCGCGCCACCCCGTAGGCGTTGCGGCCCTGGTCCGCGATGTCGGGGAACCCCTGGGTCTGGATGTAGAGCCCGCCCACGTTCAACCCGGCCGCTCGACCCGAGACGCGCCCGCCCCCCTTGATCGGCACCGGCGTACCCGCGTCGATGCCGATCCGACGGCTGAAGAAGAGGTCGGCGCCGCCCCCTCCGACGGTGAAGAAGCCCGCGTTCTCCAGGAAGAAGGGGCGCTTCTCCGGGAAGAGGAGCGGGAAGCGCGTCAGGTTGACCTGGGCGTCGTCGACCTCGACCTGTGCGAAGTCGGTGTTGACGGTCAGGTCGGCCGTGAGCCCCTGGGTGATCTGGAGTTTGGCCTCACCCCCGATCTCTCCGTCGCGTCCGAACTCGGCCTCACCCGTAGCGTAGTCGCGGGCAGTCGCGCCGAGCACGTACGGAGTCGCCGTTCCGGAGAGCCGCGTCGGTGGCGCGATCTGTAGCGCGCCGGCGAAATCGAGTCGGTAGAGGTTGAATTCGCGAGGGATCTCCGACCAGAACGCCTCTTCGTTGAGGTGCCGGACCCGGCGCGTGACGTTGAAGCCCCACTCGCTGTCGCCGGAGGTATAGCGAAGGGTGGTGAAGGGGATCCGGAACTCGGCGTACCAGCCGCGAGCGTCCTGGCTGGTGGCGACGGTCCAGCTCCCGTCCCAGTTCTTGTTGAACCCGCCCCCGGCCCCCGCCTGGAAGCGCTGCGAGCTGTTGGAGCCTCCGCCCAGGAAGAAGCCGCCGCCGCTTCCCGCCGCCGCAACCTGCCCGTCGTACTCGATGCCGGCCGGAGTGGTACCGAAGACGAACCCGTTCTGCTCGTCGTTGAACGTATCGAAGATCATCACGACCGCGTCCGCGTCGGTGACCTCGAAGTCCCGGATCGCCTCACCGGGCACGATCTGCCCTTCGTGGCGCTCCCACGCCCACACGCCGACGTAGATCGCATCTCCATCGAAGAGGACCCGAATGTCGGTGTCCTCGGTGGCCACCTGTCCGTCGCGCGGGACACGCTGGATGAAGGCGTCGAGCGGCGCCGCGGTGCTCCAGGCCGCCTCGCTCGGCACGCCGTCGATGACGGGCGGATCGTCCGTGCGGGTGGCGTGGGCCACCGGTGCGGCCGGGGACTCGGCAGAGGGAGCCGAAGCGTCGTAGCCCGACTGCTGGGCGTGGAGGGGCGGCGCCGTAACGGTGGCGGTGAGAAGGGCGGCCGCGAGGGCTGCCGGAGGGATCGTGCGGAGGCGCATACGATACAACGTTGAAGGATCGGGCATGGGGGCATGGTAGCGCGACAGCGAGCCGCGGCAAGGAGGGGGCCTTTCCCGCTCCGTGTTTGGCCGCCGCATCGCGGCGCCCCCGGCGGATGCCTGCCCGGGTCGACGCCCGCCCCCTCCGAGATTCAGGCCTTTCGCGTACGCTTGGCGTGCTTGCGGCCGGGGTAGCAGGTTCGACAGATCTCGCAGACGCGCCCGTCACAACCGCGAGCGGTGCAATGCTCGCGGCCGTAGAAGATGATCTGCAGGTGCAGGCGATTCCAGCTCTCCTCGGGGAACAGCCGCTTCAGGTCCCGTTCCGTCTGCACCACGTTCTTTCCGGACGTCAGTCCCCAGCGCTGGGCGAGCCGGTGGATGTGCGTGTCGACCGGAAACGATGGGACCCCAAAGGCCTGTGCCATCACCACGCTCGCCGTCTTGTGACCCACGCCGGGCAGGCGTTCGAGAGCCTCGATGTCGTCGGGCACCCGCCCGCCGTGCTCCTCGATCAGGATCTCGGACAGCCGGGCGATGGCCTTCGACTTCTGCGGGGACAGGCCGCACGGTCGGATGATCGAGCGAATCTCCTCCACCTCCAACTCGGCCATCGCTTCAGGGTTGTCGGCGCGCGCGAACAAGTCGGGCGTCACCTGGTTCACCCGCTCGTCGGTGCACTGGGCACTGAGCAGGACGGCGACCAGCAGCGTGTAGGGATCGCCGTGGTCGAGGGGAATGGGCGGCTCGGGATACAGTTCGTCGAGTCGGTTCAGGATGAACTCGACCCGTTCTGCCTTCTTCAGCACGTTCGTGTCCTGGTTGTGGTGCGAGACCGGGAGTTCGATGGGGATACCCCGCGCCGGTGGAGGTGCGCCCGATCCTCCAGACCTCCCGAGGAACCCCCCGAGGTTCGGCGGTTGGTCGATTGAGCACGTCCAACGTGCATGAGCGAACAATCGTTCCGCCGCCGTTCGGGCGGTTGGTCGAAAAGGCACACCCGACGTTGCCTATATACCAACGGGGGTCGCGACCAATGGCGATTGGCAGGTTGTAGACGTGGAGTGGGCCTCGACCCGGCTGCGGGATGTCGACTCGAGGCCCACGTGCGGACTACCCCCCGCCACC
>JAHHMJ010000065.1 GCA_018678395.1 Gemmatimonadota bacterium
ACTCTGCTCACTGGTCGACAGGCGGGCGTCGCCGTCCGCGTAGTGGCCCCGTCGGTTGAGCCGGCGGAATTCCGTGGCCAGCCGGATGCGGGGGCCCGTGTCCGTCCCGTACCCGACCCCCACTTCATACCGCTGGTTCTTGCGGGCCCGGGCGTGAATCTCGATCGGGACGCGCAGCTCGTCGTCCGCCAGGTCGCGGCGGGGCACGATCTCCACGTTGGCGAAATATGTCGTCCCAACGAGATCGTTCTGCAGATCCCACAAGGGCGCCGAGTGGAACGGGTCCCCGGGCCGGAAGTCCATCATGGGCTCCAGGATGTCCATGTCCACCCATTCCTGGTCGATGGAGATCTCGCCAAACCGGAAGCGCGGTCCCGTCGTCATGTGCAGCACGATCTCGGACCGGTAATCCTCGAGATCGACCCGGATGAACGCCGAGTCCCAAGCGGCATCCAGGTAGCCCCGGTCCGCCGCCAGCAGCTCGATGGACGTCTTCGCCCGCTCGTAGGCCGGGTGGTTGAGGGTATCCCCCTCAGCGAGGACGATTCTGGCGAGGGCCGCCTGGAAGATGCTGTCCCCCGACGCCTCCCCGCTGATCCGGATGTCCAGGCGTTCGACGAGGATCGCCGGACCGGGATCCACCGTGAAGCTGGCGAGCCAGGGAGACGACTCGGTTTGGAGGGATGACTCGACGGACACGCGGTAGAACCCGAACGGCGCGAGAGCCCGGCCGATATCCTGTGGCGCCTTCTCGAAGAGGCGGTACACGTGGCCCGGTCGTACCTCGCCGGCTCGAGAAGCGCGGGCGATCCCGGCGAGCGCCTCCACGTTGGCGAGATGAGGACCCTCGATGCCCGTGATCTGGACGTTCAGGCTCACCCCGGCCGGGTCCTGCGCGGGCGCGAGGGGAATCAGCGGAAGGGCCGCGAACGCGAGGAGCGGTACCGTCAGGGTCGCAAGAAGACGGGTCCGGAAACGCCGCTCCAACCGCAGCTCCTCCCAGTCCGTCAGTCGACCCGGATGATCTGATTCCGCGCCGAGCCCACAGACACGAGGCGAATCGGTACCTCGGCCACGGTCTCGATGCGCTTCAAATAATGCCGCGCCGCGTCGGGAAGCTCATCCCAGGAGCGGCAGGAGCCGGTGTCCGCCTTCCAGCCCATCTCCTTCTCGTACACCGGGCGTACCCTCGCGATGTCCGCGGCCCGCTCGGGGAAGTTCGCCGTTGCGACTCCGTCGAGCTGGTAGCCCACGCCGAGAAGCACTTCATCGAAGGAATCCAGTACGTCCAGCTTGGTCACGGCGAGCCCGGTGAGGCCGTTCACCCCGGCGGCGTGACGCACGACGATCCCGTCGAACCAGCCGGGCCGGCGGGGCCTCCCCGTGGTGGCACCGAACTCGGCGCCAAGGTTGCGAAGCCGGTCCGCCTCTTCGCCTTGGAGCTCGGTGGGAAATGGCCCTGCGCCCACGCGGGTCGTGTACGCCTTGACCACACCCAGAACCTCGTCGATCAGTGTGGGACCGATCCCGACGCCGGCGGCGGCCCCTCCTGCGGTCGTGGTAGACGACGTCACGAACGGGTACGTGCCATGGTCCACGTCCAGCAGCGAGCCCTGCGCTCCCTCGAGAAGGACGCGGCCGTCGCCCGCTAGCTCCGCACGGATCTCAGCCCCGGTGTCGGTGCCCAGGGCCAGGAGTCGCTTCGTGACGGTGGCCAGCCGGGTCATCACGGCCTCGGAGTCCGCTCGCTCCTCGACCCCGTAGTAGTCCAGGACCGCGTTGGCCGCGGCAGCCCCCTCGCGTACCACGTCCCAGCAGTAGTCCCGATCCGCCAGGTCACAGACCCGGAGGCCGTTCCGCGCGATCTTGTCCCGATAGGCGGGCCCGATTCCCCGTTTCGTGGTTCCGATGCGGCTTGAGCCCTTGGCCGCCTCCTTTGCCCCGTCCAGCTGCTTGTGGTAGGGGAGCACCAGGTGTGCGCGCCGCGAGACGCCGAGCCGGTCCTCGATCTCGACTCCGCGGGATTGCAGCATCTCGATTTCGTCGATCAGCGTCCACGGGTCGAGCACCACACCATTGCCCAGCACGCAACGGACGTCGGGGTAGAGAGCGCCGGAAGGAATCAGGTGAAGGATGAACTCCTCGCCATCCACCAGCACCGTATGTCCCGCGTTCGCCCCACCCTGGTACCGGGCCACCAGCGTGGCCTGCTCGGCCAGGACATCGGTGATCTTGCCCTTTCCCTCGTCGCCCCATTGGACGCCGACCAGTACGACACAACGCGTTCTTTCGTCGAACAATTGCGGCTCCCGCCCGGTGGGCTCGTTGATCAGATTCCCTGAGGTGATCCCTGAAGAAGGCCGGCCCGCTCCAGGGCCTCGGCGACGTCCTCCCGCTCCCGATCGGTCACCGGAAGAAGCGGCGGACGGGGGAGACCGCCAGCCATGCCCAGCAGATCGAGACCATGCTTGACACCCGGCACGCCCGTGCCGGAAACGACTCGTTTGTGCAGGGGTCCGATGCGCTCCTGGAGCCGACCGGCTTCGGCCGAACGGCCCGCCATGAAAGTCCGGTACAGCTCACACGCCGCTCCTGGAGCCAGCAAACCGACGGCAATGATGCCGCCCCGGGCTCCGATCTCCAGACCCGAATACAGCAGCGTCCCGGCGCCGACGACGACGGTGGCGCGCTCTCCCACCGCCTCGCACACCGCACCGAGGTTGTGAATGTCGCCGGACGAGTCTTTGATCCCGGCGACGTTGTCGTGACGCGCCAACTCGCCCGCGAGCTCCGGAACTACGTCCACCGGGACGAATTTCGGCACGTGATACAGGATGACCGGGACGGGCGAAGCGTCCGCGACCGCCACGAAATACGTGTGGATCGCTTCCGGGGACATGCGACCGCGATAGTATGAGGGGGGTTTCACCAGCACCGCGTCCGCCCCTTCCCGGGCCGCCAGGTCACACAGCCGGATGGTCGCCCGGGTGGATTCAGCTCCCGTTCCGACGATCAGCGCCATCCCATCGCGGCGTGAACGGGCCCCGCTTGCTACCAGCGCCATCAGCTCGTCTTCGTCGAGCAGCGCCTGCTCCCCGGTCGATCCACCCACTACCAGGCCCGCGATCGAGTGCTCGCACCAGCCGCGGATGTTGGCGGCGAACGCGTCGAGGTCCGGATCCCCGGTCATCGAGTCGAACGGCGTCGTGACCGGGAGGAACACACCATCCAGGATCATAGCTGAATGTCCCCTCGGGTCGGATCCGGGGCGGCGCCACCGAGCGTCTGCATCGCCAGCTCGAAGTCGCTGGGGCTCGGAGCCGCCGTTCTCGCTACCTCGTACTCGACCATGCCCGATCTCACCAGTTCCTGCAGGTGCTGCTGGAACGACTGCATTCCGTAGGCTTCCTGACCGCCCTCGATCAGGTCCGTGATCTCGTCGAGGGCACCTGAATTGAGAATGCAGTCGCGGACGGCGCCCGTTACCCGGAGTATCTCGACCGCCGGAATCTGGCGGTCCAGATCCTTTCGCGGCAGCAGTTTCTGCGCAATCACTGCCTTGAGCACATCCGCCATCCGCATACGCGCCATCTCTCGCTCTTCCTCAGGGAAGGCCGCGAGCACGTAATTGATCGCTCCCACCG
>JAHHMJ010000606.1 GCA_018678395.1 Gemmatimonadota bacterium
CGAACTCGACCGCATGGCCGAGAAGATCGGCGACACGGACGCCGAGGCCGACGCCGCGCGGTCCATGGGCGAGTTCGACCTCCGCGTCGACCCGGACGAGCCGATCCGCCGCCCGGCAGTCGACTACGACGCCGCCCTCGAGGAACTCAAGCGTCGGATGGGTCGCTCGGACTGAGGCCTTCGCCCTCCGGGGAGGTGACGGTGGTCCCGGCTTCGAGCGCGAGCAGGCCCGCGCACTCGCCCGCCAGGAACAGCAGCTGGTCGCGCACCGACCCCAGAGTCACCGCCGCTCCCCCGAGCACGACACCCCACGAGTCCCCACCGTACCGGCCCAACGCGAGAGTGAGCTGCGAGCCGACCATGCGTATGTCCGGTGGCACCGCGTCGGTGGGGCGCGGCAGCCCTTCGGCCGGCTCCGACCGGGCCGGACCGGCGTCCAGATCCACCACGGTCACGGCGTCCGGACCGTCTCCGGTCCAACGCACGAGGCCGGCCCAATCCGCCCCCGTCGCAGACGCCATGCGCCAAAGCGGGAGCGTGAAGTGGCGGCGCCCACCCTCGGCCCCCGCCAGCGACAATCCCGCTCGGGGATCGCTCGCGGTGGAGCGTCGGTAGTCGTCGAGGTGGATGACTGTGTCGTCGCGCATCAGACCACTACTCTAGATCGAAGGTGCGAGCCGTCCAACCCGCCCGCACGAGTCCGCACGAGGGAACGCGGTGGACCCTTCAGGGGTGAACACCTAGATTTTTGGACCATTTCCACGATTTAGCGAGAGCGGACCCATGGAGAACTGGATCGGCATCGGCATCTGGATCGTCATGGGCGCCGTGATCGCCCTGACCATGAAAGCCGTTGTGAAGAACCCGGACGAGACCCCGGGCCACGCGGTCGTCCTGGCCGTCATCGGTTCGTTCGGAGCCGTCATCGGCGGAATGCTAGGCGTCGGCATCTTCCACTTCACCGAGCCTCTCGCGCTCTCCCCCGGCGGCATGATCAGCGCTGCGGTTTTCGCCGGCTTCATGGGCTTCGTCTACCGCTGGGGCGTCAAGGGTCTGATCTGACCCTGCCCGAAGAAGCACGACGCCGGCGCGGGGAAGCCCCGGCCGACGCCGTGTGTCCCACCCGCTCGCGGTAGGTGTCTCCGCGGCGGCTCGAGTATGGTGCTGCACGGGGGTGACCAACCCCCGCCGACCGGAGATAGCGCCGGCCGTCGCATCAAGTGCAGAGCAACCACCACACCACCCAACCGCTCTGCATTTCTTGAGACTCGCGGGCTCCCCGAAAGGTTGCCCGGCGCCTCGATCAGCCCTACGAAGGGTGCCGCGGAGGGTTTCCACCCGTGCGTCGGTTTCGCAGGTTGAGGGTCCGGATACCACGCGACCTGGACCTGCGACCTCGACATGGCCGACGCTCTCGATTACGCCCGCTCGAACACCGAACGCTTTCGCGAGGAGCTGTTCGACTTTCTCAGGATCCCCTCGGTGAGTGCGCGCTCCGAGCACGACGGCGATACGGAGAAGGCCGCCCGCTGGCTCGCGGAGCGGCTTCGGGCGGCCGGGCTGACGAGCGAGGTGATCGAGACCCCCGGCCATCCGGTCGTACTCGGTGAATGGCGCGACGCCGGCCCCGAGGCGCCGACGGTGCTGATCTACGGGCATTACGACGTGCAGCCTCCGGAGCCGCTCGACCTCTGGACCTCGCCGCCCTTCGAACCCACCGTGCGCGAGGGTCGCATCTACGCCCGCGGATCGGCCGACGACAAGGGGCAACTCCACATGCACGTGAAGGCGTTGGAGAGCTGGCTTCAGGGCGCCGGCACGCTCCCGATCAACGTCGTGGTGGTCGCCGAAGGCGAGGAGGAGGTAGGATCCGAGAACCTCGCGCCCTTCGTCGAGAAGTACCGGGAGCGGCTCGCCTGCGACGCGGTCGTCATCTCGGACTCGGCGATGTTCGACGAAGGCCTGCCGTCACTGCTCTTCTCGCTGCGCGGCCTCGCGTACGTCGAAGTGCACGTGCGTGCCGCGAAGGGCGACCTCCACTCCGGCGCCTACGGCGGCGCCGTCGCCAACCCGGCGATGGCCCTGGCGCGTATGCTGGCGACGCTGCACGACGAGAACGGGCGCGTCACCATCCCGGGCTTCTACGATCAGGTGAAGGAGTGGGACGCCGATACCCGAAGCGCGATCGCGGGGCTGCCTTTCGACGAAGAGCGTTTCCGCTCCGGAGTCGGCGCCCCCGGGCTGACCGGCGAGGCCGGCTTCAGCACGCTCGAGCGGCTCTGGATTCGGCCGACCTGCGAGGTGAACGGACTCCTCTCCGGGTACACTGGCGAGGGGGCCAAGACGGTGCTCCCCGCGAAGGCGATGGCCAAGGTCAGCTTCCGCCTCGTCCCGGATCAGGATCCGAAGCGCATCGCTCGCCTGATGGAAGACCACCTCCGTGCGGTGAAGCCGGAGGGTGTCGCGGTCGAGGTGGTCGAGCTTCACGGGGGCAACCCGTGGCGCGCCGATCCCTCGGGGCCGCTCTTCGACGCCGCCGGGCGCGCCCTCGAACAGGCGTTCGGCGCGACGCCGGTCCTCGTGGGAGAGGGGGGATCGATTCCGATCGTCGGGGACTTCGAGCGGATCCTGGGGGCCCCAGCCCTGCTCGTCGGCTTCGCCCTGCCGGGCTGCAACATGCACGCCCCCGACGAGTGGTTCACGATCGACAACTACGATCGCGGTATCGGCGCACTGGTCCGGTTGTACGATGAGTTGGGAACGTCGCTGCGGGGCTGACGGGCAGGCCGGTCGCCGGATTCAGCGTTCCCGGCAGACCCCGGGGTACCGGTCGCAGTAGCTGCCTTCGGCGAGCACCGCGTGCACGATCGCGCGGCCCAGAACGTCGGCGGCCGCGGCGTAGATCGTCTGAAGATCGGCCGTCGAGAGTGCGTCCGGCGCCGAGGTGGCGATCGCGAATACCGCGTCGCCGTCCTGCAGGTTGTGCACCGGCCGAATCGACCGGGCGAGGCCGCTGTTGGCCACCTGCGCCATGCGACGGGCCTGGGTCTGATCGAGCGGTGCGTCGGTCGCCAGAACGGCGATCGTCGTGTTGAACGTCTCTCGGGCCGCGCCGCTCGCACCACCGCCCTCGCCGGCGCTCGGGCACTGCTCCGGCGGGGTGAGGCCGAACTCGTCGTCGACCTCGAGGAACAGGCCGTAGGGAAGGCACGTCGTCGGATCGATCGGTGACCCGGCGGGATTGGCTCCGACCACGGCACCGATCGTCCACCCCCCCGGAAGAGTGGTGCTCGCCGAGCCGAGTCCCACCCGCGCACCGGTGCCCGCGCCTACACGCCCCATCGCGACGGGCCCGTCGGTCGCGGCATCCGCGGCTCGGTACCCGAACTCCGCGTCCGGGCGCTTCGCGAAGTCACCGCCCCGTCCCAGATCGAACAGGATCGCGGCCGGAACGATGGGAACCACGCCCTCGCCGACCGGGAACCCGTGTCCGCGCTCCTCCAGCCAGCGCATCACCCCGTCCGCGGTCGCGAGGCCGTAGGCACTGCCACCGCTCAGCACGATCGCGTGCGCCTGTGTGACCAGCCCACCCGGCTCGAGCAGGTCGGTCTCGCGCGTTCCGGGTGCTCCGCCCTGCACGTCCACCGCTGCCGTGGCACCCTGCGGAACGAGGACCACCGTGGTCCCCGTCTGCCAGCCGTCCCCTGAGCGGGTCTCGTGACCGACCTGAACGCCCGGCACGTCGGTGATCGTGTTGCTGGCTCCCGCGCGCTGGCCCTCGGCACAGCCCGGCAGGGCCAGCGCGAGCAGCACCACGCCCGACCAGGAGCGTTCAAGGCGAGCGGACGGAAAGCGAGTGCGCAGAGGAGCCATGGGGACAGCCACGGTGAACGGGGAGGCGACGCCGATCCGATTGTGGGACCCCGCCGACGTCACCGGGGATCCGCCGGAGTCCCTCCGATCCGCCGGAACGCGGCATGGAACGCCAGCAGGAGGAGCGTCGCCGTCCCCACACCGACGAACGTCGACGGGACCGCCCCCAGCGCACCGCCCGCCGCGTGGGCGATGAGCCCCATCACGCCCCCCCCGGCGACGGCTCCGAAGACCGCGCGCCCGTCGATGGCCGTCCAGAACACGGCGGCGTAGACGGGGATGAAGAAGGCGCTCGTGATGATCACCGCCCGGAAGGCATACAGGTCGTAGATCGTCCCGGGCGGATCCACGGCGACGGCGGCCGCGGTGAGGCCGAGCACGATCGTGCTCGCTCGAGATACCCGCATCAGGCGACGCTCGGTCGCGTCGGGCCGCAGCCAGCTGTACAGGTCGCGAGCCACGGTCATGCCGACCGCGTGAAGGCGCGTGTCGGTGGTCGAGAGAATCGCGCTCATCACCGCGAGGATGATGACCACCCCGACGCCGGTCGGAACGTACTGGGTGATCAAGGCCGGGAAGGCGGCATCGGCGATCAACCGTCCTCCCTCCACCGGCAACTCGATGCCGGCTCCGACCAGAGCGACCGTGGTCGCGCCGCCCAGCAGCACCAGCAGGGTGTAGAGAACGCTGAGGATCACGCCGGCGGCCGCGACGTGGATCTTCGCGGTACGCACGTCGCGGGTCGCCGCAATGCGGATGAGCATGTCCTGTTCGGTCAGGATCGTACCGAAGAAGGCCAGGAACGACGCCGAGATTCCGAGCAGCGTGTAGGCCCCCCCCGCAGTCGGGCTGACCCGCGACGGGTCGAGTGCGGTGAGCGACTCGTTGATCGAGGTCAGCCCCCCCTGGTCGACGATCATGAAGCCCAGAGCCACGGCGACGGCCGTGACCATGAGCACCCCCTGGAGCAGGTCGGTCCAGGCTACGCTCACGAGCCCGCCCAGGACCGTGTAGACGATGAACACGCCGGCGATCACCCACACCATCTGCTGGTAGGGCACGCCGGTGATCGCGGTGACCAGGAGACTGGCTCCGGCGAGCTGCATCACCAGATAGAGCCAGCCGCTCACCAGCAGAATCGTGCCGGCCAGGGGTCGCGACGCCTGGATGCCCGTCACGCGGGCCATCAGGTCGGGAAAGGTCAGGACGTTGAGTGGGCGCACGTAGCCGACGACGAAGTAGAGCGCCGCGAGCCCGAGCATCAGGCCGAGGATGGTATGGCCCATCAGCGCGTATCCCTCGGTGTAGACCACACCGATGAAACCGATCACGCTGACCGAACTCACGAAGTTGGCCACCAGCGACCAGGTGGCGAGGCCCGGCCCCATCGACTGACCGTAGACCCAGAAGTCGAGGACGCTGCGGGTGCGCCGGTAGGCCCAGACGCCGATGCCCAGGACCACGACCAGGTAGGTGACGAAGGCCCCGAGGTAGTACGGGTTGACCTCGCTCACTCCGGCCCTCCGCCCTCGGCAGATCCGGTTCCCGGCGCGCCCTGGCCCTCGCGGGCGAGTGCGGGCGGCAGGGTCTCGACCACGGGGCGTCCCAGAGCCACGTGGACGATCAGGAAGTGCAGCGCACCGAGGCTGCCCGCGACGATCGTCGCGACGAACACCCAGAACATCGGGCCGGGGAGGCCGAAAGCCGTCATCGTTTCACTCAGCCGACCATGGCGGCGGCCCTGAGCAGCGCGCGTGCCTTGTTGAGCGTCTCGTCGTACTCGAGTGCGGGCACGGAGTCGGCGACCACACCGGCCCCCGCCTGGACGTAGGCCCGACCTCCGGTGACGAGCACGGTCCGGATCGTGATGGCCGTGTCCATGCGCTCACCCCCCCAGGAGAAGTGTCCGACCGAGCCGGCGTACGCGCCCCGGCGCACCGGCTCCAGTTCGTCGATGATCTCCATGGCCCGGATCTTCGGTGCGCCGGAGACGGTCCCGGCCGGGAAGCAGGCGCGGAAGACGTCGACCGCCGATCGCTCGTCGGCGAGCTGCCCCTCGACCTGGCTGACCAGATGCATCACGTGGGAGTATCGCTCGACGACCATCAGATCCGGCACCGTGACCGAGCCGAACCGGGCGACGCGCCCGACGTCGTTCCGACCCAGATCGACCAGCATGCGGTGCTCGGCCAGCTCCTTCTCGTCCGCGGCGAGCTCGGCGGCGAGCGCCCGGTCCTCTTCGGGTGTCGAACCACGCGGCCGCGTGCCCGCGATCGGTCGCACCGTGACCGTCCCATCCTCAAGTCGGACCAGGACTTCCGGTGAACTGCCGACCAGCGTGACCCCATCCAGCTCGAGGAAGTACAGGTACGGCGACGGGTTCAGCGTACGGACGGCGCGGTAGAGGTCGAAGGGCGACGCGGTGAGATCCATTCCGAGACGCTGACTCAGGACGACCTGGAATGCGTCGCCGGCCCGAACGTAGTCGCGAATCCGCTCGACCCCCGCCTCGTAGTCCTCCCGCGTCGTCGCGCTGGTGAAGGGCGGGTCGCCCTCCGGCTCCTCTCGCAACTCCAGCGGCCCGGGACCGGGCTCCTCGGCGAGCGCGCCGACGAGTTCCTCGATGCGCGCCTCCGCATCGGCGTAGCGCTCCCGCAGCGCGGCCTCGTCGTCGCCGGGATCCACCGGCACCGACGCGATGGCCATGGCCCGACCCCGCAGGTTGTCGATCGCCAGAACGATATCGGTGAAGAGGAAGATCCCGTCGGCCACCTCGAGGTCGTCCGGAGGCGAGTCCGGGAGGCGCTCGATCTGGCGGACCACGTCGTAGGCGAAGTACCCTACCGCCCCGCCCCAGAAACGCGGGAGGCCCGGAACCTCGGCCGGCCGCCGGGCCTGGAGGCGCGCGTCGAGATCGGCCAGCGGATCGTCGCACTCCACATCCGCCCAGCCCTCGTCGGGGCTCCACCACGACACGCGCCCCCGGGACAGCCGCCACGCGCCGGCGGGACGGGTACCCACGAAGGAGTAGCGAGCCCATTGTTCACCGCCCACGACCGACTCGAGCAGGAAGCCGAACGGAGGACGGGCCCACTTGTGGTAGGCGGTCACCGCCGTATCGACGTCGAACAGGAACTCCCGCCACACGGGTACGAGACCGGGAGCGCCGTCGAATGACGCCGCCAGACGAAGGAACTCGTCGAAGGAAGGACGGAAGCGCATGACTCCCCGAGGAGAGGGCGGCGGGCCGTGAACGACGGAATGTCCCGAGGGCCGGGATCGAGGTCAACCGACGCACCGCGCTACGTCGCGGTCGACACCGGCGGCACCTTCACCGACCTGCTCTACGCGGTGGACGGGCGTCTGGAGACCCTGAAGGTACCCTCGACCCCCGACGACCCCTCCCGCGCCATCCTCGAGGGTCTCCGCACGCTCTGCGGAGCGGAGACCGACGTCGTGCTCCTGCATGGCTCGACCGTGGCGACCAACGCGATCCTCGAGGGGAAGGGGGCGAGCGTGGTACTCGTCACGAATCGCGGCTTCGAGGACGTGCTCGAGATCGGGCGTCAGGATCGCCCGCAGCTCTACGCCCTGGTGGGCCATCGCCCGCCTCCACTCGTCCCCCGTGAGTCCCGGCTCGGGATCTCGGGCCGACTCGGACCGCAGGGTGAGGAGCTGGAGGCGCTCGACGCTCACGAACTCGGTGCGCTCGCAGACCGGCTCGCCCGGACCGGCGCGGCGTCGATCGCCGTCTGCCTGCTGCACGCCTATGCGAACGGAGCGCACGAGGAACGGGTCGCGGACGCCCTGCGGACGCTCGAGCGACCGATCTCGGTGTCGTCGCGACTGCTGCCCGAGTACCGCGAGTTCGAACGGACCTCGACCACCGTGGTCAACGCCTACGTGGCGCCGCTGATGAGCCGCTATCTCGAGCGTCTCGAGGCGGAGTCCGGCGCCGCCGCCATCGCGGTCATGGGATCGAACGGCGGCACGGTCGCCGTCGAGCGCGCGGTCCGCGAACCGGCCCAGACCGTGCTCTCGGGCCCGGCGGGCGGGGTCGTCGGCGCACTCGCCTGGGCACGGCGCTCCGGGTACGAGAACATCCTCACCTTCGACATGGGCGGCACCTCGACGGACGTGTCCCTCTGCCCCGGTCACCCGCTGCGCACGCGCGAGTTCGCGATCGCCGGTCGGCCGGTCGCGCTGCCCGTTCTCGACATCCACACCGTGGGCGCGGGGGGCGGCTCGATCGCCCGAGTCGATCCCGGCGGCGCGCTCCGGGTCGGTCCGGAGAGCGCCGGTGCGTCCCCAGGCCCGATCTGCTATGGACGGGGGGGCAGTGAGGTCACGGTCACCGACGCCCACGTCTGGCTCGGTCGAATCCCCACCGACGCATTTCTGGGCGGAGAGGGCGGACTGGATCGCGCCGCGGTCGCGGGGCCCATGAACGCGCTGGCGGAGGCCCTGGCGTGTACTCCCGAGCAGGCGGCCGAGGGCGTCCTGGCCGTCGCCGACGCAGCCATGGAGCGCGCCCTGCGCGTCATTTCGGTGGAACGGGGCTACGATCCGGCCGGCTTCGCCCTCGTCGCCTTCGGGGGCGCCGGGGCCCTGCACGCCGCCGAGCTCTCCGAGCGCCTGGGCTGTGAACGGGCGCTCATCCCCCCGGATCCCGGGCTTCTCTCGGCTTACGGTATCCTGACCGCACCGGTCACCCGTGAAGTCTCGCGCTCCATCCTGCGGTCACACCACGAGCCCGACACGAAGGCGGTGCTGGACGAGAGCCTGCGGTCCATGTCGGACCAGGCGCGGAACGCGCTGCTCGGCGAGGGCGCGGACCCCGGTGCGATCGCCGTGGAGCTGCAGATCGACGCGCGCTACCGGGGCCAGAGCTTCGAGCTGCGGGTACCCGCCGCGCCCGACCGAGAGGATTGGGTCGAGGCCTTTCATCGCGCCCACGCCGCACGATACGGCTACCGCCGCGACGACGCCCCCGTCGAGGCCGTGACCGCGCGCGCGAACGCGTCGGCCCCGGGACCGGAGGTCGAGCCGCCGCACATCCCGGCGTCGCAGGGCCCACCCCCGTCCACTCCGTGCAGCGTGGTGCACCGCGGAGAGACGCTGCCGAGCCGCGCGGTCTGGAGGAGGGACCTGCGAACCGGTGATCGGTTGGTCGGTCCGGCCCTCGTCCTGGACTACTCGGCCACGACCTGGGTCCCACCCCGCTGGTCGATGACGGTCGACGCACAGGGTGTCCTGCATCTCGCCGCCGAGTCGGCCGAGTCGGAGGCAAACTCCTAGGAGGGTGTCCGCATCCCTCCTTCAACACCCCTTGGGCGGGGACTATCTTCCGAGTCTATGACCGAGCCGAACGCACCTACCGAGGCCCGCCAGGACGCCGAGGGCCCGCTGCCTTTCGACGCCGAGGCCGGCGCCAGCCCCCGCCCGCCGTATCTCTGGGCGCTGGTCGCAGGGTGCGCCGTGTTCCTGCTCTACGCGATCACGCTGGCGCGGACCACGGCCTTCTGGGACACCAGCGAGTACATCGCGACCGGCCACATCCTCGGAATCCCCCATCCTCCGGGGAACCCGCTCTTCGTGGTCCTCGCCCGGGCCTGGTCGATCCTGCTCGAGCCGACCGGGCTGTCCGTGGCGGTGCGGATCAACCTCTTCAGCGCCTTCATGAGCGCCTCGGCCCACGCGCTCTGGTTCCTCGTCCTGCACCACGTGTTGCGGACGTTCTCGAAGGATCGCGTCTTCCGGCTGGTCGGCGCCGGAGCGGCCACGCTCGTCAGCGCCACGGCGTTCACCGTGTGGAACCAGTCCAACGTCAACGAAAAGGTCTACACGGTCTCACTCCTGACCATCGCGCTGCTCAGCTGGCTGATCGTGCGCTGGCAGGAGAAGCTCGGAGACGGGAAGGACGACAACCTGCTGGTGCTGATGGCGTTCATACTCGCGCTCAGCGTCGGCAACCACCTGATGGCGTTCCTCGCCGCCCCCGCCATCGGTGTCTTCATCCTGCGTGTGCACCCGCGGGTGCTGCTCAACTGGAAGCTCTATCCGCCGGTGGTGATCGCGGTCCTGCTGGGGCTGTCGATCCACCTCTTCCTGCCGCTGCGCGCGAATCTGGCCCCGGTCATCAACGAGGCCGCTCCGGAGTGCGAGACGCTCCCGAGCTCACTGGTGTCGATCGCGACCTACGGCAACGCCGGCTGCGAGCCGCTCAACGCGGCGCTGAAGCGAGAGCAGTACGACAAGCCGGCGCTCAACCCTCGCCAGGCGCCGCTCCACTCGCAGTTCCTGAACTACCTGCAGTACTTCGACTGGCAGTGGGCCCGCTCGGTCGACGGCCGCGAGTCGGTGCTGCCGCCGTTGCGTGTGCTGTTCACCATGCTCTTCACCGGGCTGGGCGTCTGGGGAGCCATGGAGCACCACAAACGCGACCGCACCAGCTTCTGGTACGTCGCCGTGCTCCTCGGGACGCTGTCCGTCGGGCTGGTCTACTACCTGAACTTCAAGTACGGCTACTCGATTCCGGACCCGCAGAACGACTACACGCTGCACGAGGTCCGAGAACGGGACTACTTCTTCATCGTCTCGTTCTCGGTCTGGGGACTGTGGGCCGGCCTGGGGATCGCCGCGATCTGGCAGACCGTCTCGGAGAGGATGAAGGGCTGGTCCCGGGGGGCGCCGGTGCTGGGTCTCGCCCTCATCCCGCTGGTCCTGAACTGGCCGTGGGCCACCCGGCACTACGACTACGCCGCCCGCGACTGGGCGTACAATCTGCTGATGTCCGTCGAGCCGTACGGCGTGCTGTTCACGAACGGGGACAACGACACCTTCCCGCTCTGGTACCTGCAGGAAGTCGAGAGCATCCGGCGGGACGTGACGGTCATCGTGACGTCCTACCTCAACACGGCCTGGTACGCCAAGCAGCTGCGTCAGTTGACCACGCCCTGCGGCCCCGACGAAGACTGGACCGACGACCCGACCCGGATCATCTGCCAGCGGGAGTACCTGCCGAACACGCCGGCCGTGTACACCGACGATCCTGCGGCGGCTGAAGCCGAGGGCAAGACCGCCATCCCGCTCGACGAGGTCCGGGCCCCCACGCGCGGCATCTTCCCGGCCGATTTCGACGACGCGACGGTCGAGCAGATCGGGCAGAGCTACTTCCAGTTGGATCGGGCGCGGCAGTTCGCCTTCGGAGAGGTTCGCACCGTTCTGCCTGAAGGGACGGTCCTGTTCCCCTGGCACCAGTACACGCTGGGCATCCTGAGCAACGCCCTGGGCGACCGACCGATCTACTTCGCGAGCAGCGGCAACGCGGCTGAATCACTGGGTCTCGAGACCTACCTGGTACGTCACGGCCTCGCCTTCAAGCTTTACGAAGGCCAGCTTCTCGAGGAACGGCCCATCGGAGTGATCCCCATGCCGCCGGACTCTCCGCTCACCCCGGTGACCGGGTCGTGGGTCGATCTGCCCCGCACCGAGCAGCTCGCCGACGAGGTGTTCGTGCATCGTGGCGATCTGCCGAACTGGAGCCACTGGCCCGACATCGCGACGCTCGGCATCCCGAACTACTACGCCTGGGTCTACTACTCCCTGGCGCAGGCCGTGCTCTCGGATACCGGGGACGAGGCGCTCATGGAACAGTGGCGAGACCGCGGCGAGGCCTGGTCGGCGCTCGGATCCTGATCCGGGCTCTCAGTCGGCGCGGCCCCGGTCCCCACGGTCGAGCGCGAGTCTCGCCACCGCCAGGTCCTGGACGATGTTGCCCACGGACTTGAAGACGGTCACCTGGTCGGGCGACTGCCGACCCGGCCGATCTCCGGCCACGACCGCACCGAGCTCGACCAGCGCGTCGACCGTCAGCACACCGGCCTCGATCGGCGTGACGATATCCCCCGCCTCGTCGAGCACGGCGGCGCGCTCGTCGACGAAGACCCGAGAGCGGGCGACGAGCGTCGTGGGGAGTTCCTGCATGGCGAGCGTGTAGCCCCCCACGGCGTTGACGTGCGTGCCCGGTTCGACGTCGGTGTCGTTCAATACCGGAGTCGGACTGTCCGTCACGGTCACGACGATGTCGGCCCCCCGGAGCGCCGTTCCGCCGTCGCTCCCGCCCACGGCCCGCGGCACCGCGCCCCGCTCGACCAGCCGGTCGGCGAGACGGCGCGCCGAAGTCCCGCTCGACGAGACGATGCGCACCTCGGTCAGGTCACGAACCGCCGCGACCGCTTCCACCTGCGCCTCGGCCTGGGCTCCGGCCCCGAATACGGCCAGCGTCGCAGCGTCGGGTCGTGCCAGGCGCTCGGTGGCGACGCCGGTTGCGGCTCCGGTACGCAGGGCGGTGAGCCATCGGGCGTCCAGGACCGCCTCGGGGATCCCCGTTACGGGATCCACCGTCAGCACGACCGCGTGGATCGCGGGCAGGCCCCGCGCGTGGTTTCCGGGGCGGACCGAAACCACCTTGAGCCCCGTCGTCCGCGCTCCCAGCCGCCCGGGCATGAAGAGGGTCGCTCCGTGGCCGTCGACCAGGGGCGTGCGCACCGG
>JAHHMJ010000432.1 GCA_018678395.1 Gemmatimonadota bacterium
GTACAGGAGTATGGAGGAGAGGCCGCCGAAGCCGACCACGGCTCGGGGGCCATGCCCTTCGAGGAACTCCCGGTCTTCATCGAGGGCCACATCGCCGACGGCAAGTATATCGAGTTCATGGGCGGCACGTTCGAACTGGGCGGGTTCCAGCTCCCGTCCTTCGAGCTGCTCGGCGTCACCATCGACCTGTCGCCGACCCGCCACCTCGTGTTCATGCTGATCGCCGCGCTGCTGTGCATGGCGATCTTCATTCCGCTGGCGCGGTCCCTGACACGGAAGGATCCGTCCAAGGCTCCGCGTGGGTTCGCGAACGCGATGGAGAGCCTCATCCTGTATTTCCGGGACGAGGTGGTGCGGCCGAACATCGGGCACGGTGCCGACAGCTATGCGCCGTTCATCCTGACGGTGTTCTTCTTCATCCTGTTCATGAACGTTCTCGGCCTGACGCCCTTCGGCATCACGGCTACGGCGAACCTCTCGGTGACGGCGGCCCTGGCGATCATCGCCTTCATCGTGACCGAGGTGTCCGGATTCATGGCCCTGGGCCCCGCCGGCTACGCGCGCACGATCTTCTATGTGCCCGCCGGGCTTCCGGTGCTGCTCAAGCCCGTCATGCTCGTGATCATGACGCCGGTGGAGTTCCTCGGGAAGCTGACGAAGCCCTTCGCGCTCGCGGTACGTCTGTTTGCCAACATGATGGCGGGCCACACGCTGGTCCTCGCGGTCCTCGGCCTGATCTTCGTCTATCAGGGGTGGGGTATCGCCACGGGCTCGGTTCTGATCGTGAGTATCATCATGATCCTGGAACTCTTCGTAGCGACGCTGCAGGCGTACATCTTCGCCATGTTGACATCGGTATTCATCGGACTCATCCGCCACGCCCATTGAGGGGCGGGCGGCTGACGCAGGACCCCCAACCGTCCGGACGACCGGACTGACATCCAAACGCGATCGAGAGGATCGAAACGATGCTGCACGCTTTTCTCGCTGCCGTACAGGACACCGCTGCCGCCGGCACTCCCGGCCTGGGTCTCATCGGCGCCGGTCTCGCCATCGGTCTCACCGTGATCGGTGCGGGCATGGGTATTGGCCGCATCGGTGAGGGCGCCGTTCAGGGCATCGCGCGGCAGCCCGAGGCGGCCGCGAACATCCAGACTGCCGCCATCATTCTGGCGGCCCTGATCGAGGGCGCGGCCCTCTTCGGCCTCGGTCTGACCTTCCTGAAGTTCTAGGAATTCGCTCGGACCGTTCGTCCGCGTCGGTTGGGGTCGGGAGAGGGGCGTGTCCCCTCTCCCGGCGGACCGGGCCGACGGGCACACCGAAGCGACCGAACCGGAGAACCTAGATGACACTCAAGCGGACCCTGCCCACGGCATTCGGCCTGTTGGCGCTGCACCCGGCGCTCGCGGCCGCCGCGGAGAGCGAAGGGGGCGGACTTTTCGCCGTGAACCCCGGTCTTTCCGTGTGGGCGTCGGTGGTATTCCTCGCGCTGTTGGCGATTCTGTGGCGCTTCGCGTGGGGTCCGATCCTCGGAGCCGTCGAGGCCCGGGAGAATCGGATCCAGTCGGCTCTGGACGAGTCGGCGGCCCAGCGCGAAGAGGCCGCACGGCTGCTGCAGGAGCACAAGGCCCAGCTGGCTGATGCTCGCCGGCAGGCGAGCGAGATCCTCGCTGAGGGTCGCGCGGCCGCGGATCGACTCCGCAAGGAGCTCGAAGAGAAGGCCCGGGTCGAGGCTCAGGGCATCGTCGTCGCGGCGCGGGCCGAGATCGATCGCGAGAAGGATCGGGCTCTGGCCGAGCTTCGCAAGGAGTCGGTCGACCTCGCCCTGGCGGCGGCCGGCCGGCTCATGAAGGAGGATCTCGACGATACCCGTCATCGCGAACTGGTGGTGGGCTTCCTCGACGAGATGGATACGCTCGATATCGACGGAGCGGAGGCGTGAGAGACGAGACCGTCGCCCGGAACTACGCCGAGGCGCTGTTCGATCTCGCGGAGCGCCACGAGGGTCTCGAAGCCTTCGGGGACGGCATCCGCATGGTCGCCGCCCTCGTGGACGAGAATCCGCGGTTCCGGCTCTTCCTCGAGACGCCGCGGATCGACGCGGAGTCGAAGAAGACGACGCTTCGCAAGGCGTTCGGCGGTCGCGTGCCGCCGATGCTGCTCCGCTTCCTTCTGGTGACCGTCGACAAGCGGCGCCAGCGGCTTCTGGGCCAGATCGCCGTTCAGTACGCGGCCCTCGTCGACGAGCACGAGAACCGCGCCCACGTCGCTGTGACGGTCGCGCACCCTCTCGACGCCGAGACTTCGGCGGCCCTGGAGTTCCGGCTCTCTCGGCTGCTCGGCAAGACGGCGGTGCCCCACGTTCGGGTGGACCCGGGCATTCTCGGGGGCGTGGTGGTGAGGGCGGGAGATACGATCTACGACGGTTCGCTGCGTCGACGCCTCGAGCGGATGCGTCGGCAGCTCATGATGGCGTCGCTGCCGGCCAGCGGCGGACAACCTACCTGAGGATAGATACGAATGGCCAACGATTCCCAGCTCCGCGCCAGTGAGATCAAGGGCGTTCTGCTCGACGAGATCGAGCACTACGAGGAAGAACTTCGTTCTGAAGAGGTGGGCGAAGTTCTCGAGGTGAAGGATGGTATCGCCCGGGTCTACGGCCTCACCAAGGCGATGGCGAGCGAGATGCTCGAAATCACCTCGAGTGAGACCGGCGATACCGTGACCGCCCTCGCGCTGAACCTCGAAGAGGACAACATCGGCGCGGTGATCATGGGGGACTGGACCTCGCTCCACGAGGGCGACCAGGTGCGCTGCACGG
>JAHHMJ010000397.1 GCA_018678395.1 Gemmatimonadota bacterium
CAGGGTGTCGAACGAGATGCCCCCGCCGACGAAGCCGAACGGCTGGAATCCGTGCCAGGTCCGCCGTCCCGTGAGCGCGAACTGGAGGCGCGCCTCGATCAGGATCAGCCGAACCTCGGCTTCGTCGACGATGCGGTCCCCCTCGTCGCGGGCAGGGTTCACGACGCTCCGCGGGCCGAACGACGTCCCCGCCATCCCCTCGAGCGAGAAGGCGTTCGACACCACCACGCTGTAGCGGGCCCCGAGCCACTGCTGGTCGTCCGGGCCGAACTCGAACCGACCGGGGTCGGTATCGACGATGCCCGCGTAGAGGCTTACTTCCTGACCCTTCTCCATGTACCGGTAGGGGGAGGGGATCTCCTGCGCCCCCGCCGTGCCGATGGTGAGGGACAGGGCGACGAGGGCCGAGGGAAGGGCGAGATGCCGGCTCATGGAATCCGCGTAGGGGTCGGAAGGTCGAACGGTGGTACACGGCCCCGAAGGGTTCGTTTCCCGCCCGTTACCATGCGGTTCGGCGCTCGAGTGCGGGGTTCCCCCCGCGGGGCGGGCCGCGTAGGCTAGTACGTGCACTCGAGCGTAGCGACGCCGATGAATCCTTCCGGGCTCGGTACGCGTATAGCTAGGGGTGTGGGCCGGCCCCGGCGCGGGCGGTCACGACTTCGACGGAGGCCGAGAAGCGCTCATGATGCGCTGTTCTACCTGTGGGGAACGCCTGACTCCCGACGCCGAGCGGTGTCCCACCTGTGGCACCGCAGTCGCGCGCGTGCCGACGCGTCGCATGACGCCCGGCATAACGGCTGCGGTGGGGCCCCAGCGCTGCCCGCGTTGCGGCTACCAGGGGCAGGGCGTGCCGTACTTCAGCCGTACCGGTCACGTCGGTCTCCTCATCGGGGTGAGCCTCTTCACCTACGGCCTCGGCGGTCTCGCGTACTGGCTCGCGCGCCGACGTCACTACATCTGCCCCAATTGCGGACTCGGTTGGGAGCATGCGGCCCGCGCGCTTCCTGCGGCCGGTCCCGACGGCTCTCCGCCTGCTCTGGCGTCCGATTCCAGCATGCCGCTGCCGTCCGGTGGGCTGAAGCGCCGCTTCGTGGGCGCAGCGATGATCCTCTTCGCTTCGTTCCTCATCATGATGGGGATCATCGAGGTCGAAGCCGCGGCCATCGCCGTCGGGAGCGTGTTCGGGGCGGGTGGCTCCGGGATGTTCTTCTGGGGCTGGAAGGCTCTCCAGGAACGCAGGCAGGCACTCACGACCGGGCTGCAGCGCAAGATCCTCCGTCTCGCCACTCAGAAGGGCGGGACTCTGACGGTCACCGAGGTGGCGGCCGATCTGAATCTCTCGCTGCCGGCTGCCGAGAAGGTGCTGACCCAGATGGACGACGGGTTCCGGGTGCGTTCGGACATCACGCAGGACGGAATCCTGCTCTTCGAGTTCCCGGAGGTCCAGCACCGCAATCGGCTCGAGCCCGGCAACGCCTGAGTCGCCGGCGCGCGGGCGGCCTTCAGGTCGCGGGAGCGGATCGGGTCCAGCGCAGTCCGGCGAGGATGACGGCGGCGCCCAGGACCTGAAGCCCCGTCGGACGCTCTCCGAGCCCGACCCAGGCGGCCAGCAGCGCCACGACGGGGACCAGGTTCGAATACACCGCCGTGCGCGCGTTCCCGAGCCGCCTGACCCCTCGGTTCCAGAGGACGTACGCCACGGAGATCGACAGTACCCCGGCGTAGAGGACCGTCCCCCAGATTCCCGGCGTCAACACGGTCGGGTCGAGGCGGGAGAGGGCCGGCGCGCCCAGGATCATCACGCCGACCGTTCCGATCCACAGCGTCCACGCCGTGATCGGGAGAGGGCCGTACCGGTACACGAGCGGCCGGCTCCCCACGGTGTACGCGGCCCAGCCGACCGCCGCGGCGAGCATCAGAAGGTCGCCGGCGAGCGTGGCCGAGCCGAACGACGCCCCCTGACCTCCGGCGACCACCAGCGCCATGCCCACGATGGTCGCACCCACACCGGCCCAGACGGGACCGGTCACCTTCTCCTGGCCCGTCACGGCAGAGAGAGCCACGGTCCACGCCGGACTGGTGGCCAGCACGAGGCTGGCGTTGCCGGCGCTGGTGCGAGAGACGCCGACGATGAAGAGCGCCTGATAGACGACGTGACCGAGGATCCCGAGCGCGATGATCGCGGGGAGGTCGCGCCGTTCCGGCCGGGCAGCGATGCGCGATGCCCGGAACAGCAACCAGAGGGCCAGCGCGGCGAACGGAAAGCGGAGCGCGTTGAAGGCGAGGGGGGGGACGACCGCGAGCCCGACCTTGATCAGGGGGAAGTTGACGCCCCAGATCACCGCGAGCACCACGAGGCCCAGTTCGGTCCCTCGGCCCGGGAGCGTCTCCGAGGATCCGTCGCCGGGGGAGATGGTCAGAGGCGAGGCCTGGGATTGCGAGAGAGGTCGGGCACCACGTAGCTTCGCATGGTTGCCTCCAAGCTACGTGAATCGAGGGACATGTCCACGACGGGCCACATTCTGCCGTTCGAGCGACACCGAGGGCGACGGGAGCGTCGACTCCATCGCGCGCTCACACTGGCGGCCGGCGACGAGCACAGGGGACCCCTCGCCGCCTCGCTCGCGGCGTTGCTCGAGTTCCTCGAGGCCGACCGTGTGGCGGTCGCCTGGATGGACGATCTCGATCCGTCGATTCCCCACCCCCACGTCGTCGTCGATCTGTTGGGCGACCGCCCCCGGCGCGGCGTCGTGCGCTCCGTCCTGATCGACGCGTGGGAGTCCGGAATCCCTGGGTTCGTCGATCTGCCGGATGCGTCCGACGTCCCCGGTGTTTCGGGGAGTCTCGTCACGGTGGCGCTCGGCAGCGATGGGCAGCGCGCCTGGTTCCTCGTGGTCGAGGGGCCGCGGCGTGGCGCCGCGTTGTCGACGGAGCAGGCCGACCGCCTCGCGTACACCGCGGGAGAACTGGCCTCCGCGCTCCTGCATCCCAAAGCCGGTCCCCTGTTCCCGGTCTGGATGCCCGCGGCACAGGGCGATCGCACCGGCGATGGATATCACCACTGGGGCCTCCGCTTCCGGTTGCTTCGACTCGTGCACGGAGTGATTGCCGAGGGCTTGGCCCCGGATCCCGAGCTTCTCAGGCAGCGCTGTCAGGGCCTGGCCGACGAGGTCGAGGTGTTCGCAGACAGCTCCGAGGGAGCATGCTGGTCGCGGCTGCTCGCGACCGTAGGGGAGGAGGGTTGGCAGGCCCTGCCGGCGGTGCTCATGGAGTGGGCGGGAGAGGTGGCCAGCGAAGGAGAACTCCCGCTCGCAATCGAGATCTGCCGCGCGGCGTATTCGTCGTGTGTCCTTCTCGGCGACGCCGCCGCTGGAGCCCGCGCCGCGGCGCAGCTCGGACGGACCCATCGCAACGCGGGTGATTGGGATGCATCGGAGCGCAGCTACGGGCGGGCAGTGGCGATCGCCCGGTCCGTCGGAGATCTGGAGCGCGAGGCCCTGGTTCTGGACGGGTGGTCGAACACACTCCGGGTGCGGGGACGGTTCCCCGATTCGCGGGTGTGGCTGCGAGAGGCCCTCGAC
>JAHHMJ010000184.1 GCA_018678395.1 Gemmatimonadota bacterium
CGGCTACCCCGGTTCACGAGAACGGCGACATCGTCGGCTATCGGCTCAACGGCGCCAAGCAGTGGATCAGCAACGGGGGCTTCGCCGACCTCTACACGGTGCTGGCCCTCGCACCCGGTGGGGCGAGCTGGTTCCTCGTGGAGAAGGGTGCGCCGGGCCTCAGCGCCGGTCGGCCCGAACAGAAGCACGGCATCCGCGACAGCAATACGGCTGCGGTGATCCTCGAGGACGTCGAGGTCGCCCCGGACCTGCTCCTCGGCGGTGTGGAGGGGCAGGGCCTGATCCAGGCGCAGGAGGTCTTCGGCTACACCCGCCTGATGGTCGCGGCCTTCGGGCTCGGGGCGGGTTGGGAAGCGCTCGATCGGGCGGCCCGCTACTCGCTGGACCGGCACCAGGCCGGAGGGCCCCTGGCCGAAAAGCAGGGCTACACGCACAAGCTGATCGTCCCCCACGCCGTGCGCCTCGAGGCGTCGCGGGCTCTCATCGAGGAGACCGCCGAACGAATCGACGCCGAAGAGGGGACCCTGAACACCGAGGGTGCGATCGCCAAGTACATGGCGAGCGAGGCCGGCAACGCCGCCGCCGAGTCGGCCATCCAGGCGCTGGGCGGATACGGGTACACGCACGAGTACATGGTCGAGAAGATCAAGCGGGACGTGCGCATCACCACGATCTACGAGGGCACGTCCGAGATCATGGAGATGACCATCGCCCGGGATCGCTGGCAGCAGCACCTCAAGACCCGGGGCCGGTACTACCACGACCGTGCCGAGGAGGCCCGGGAGCTCCACGAGAGGCAGCCCGGGGTGGGGGCGGATGTCGCGGCGCTCGCGCTCGACGCCCTCGCCGAGATCCTCGAGCGCTGCCGCGTGGGGCGGCTCACGCGCAACCAGCACGTGCTCCTGCGGCTGGGCTCTCTGGTCGCCGATGCCGAAGGGGCCGCCTGCCTCGCGCGGAGAGCGGCTCGGGGCGCCGAGGAGGGGTGGGGGCCCAAGTCCGAGACCCGGTTCTCGCCGACCGAACTGGCGGCCTTCTCGCGCGTCTTCGCCCGCCACGTCGCCCTCCGTCTGGGCACCGAGGGAGCAGGATTGGTGGCCGCGGCCGGTGCCGACGGCGCCGGCCTCACCGCCGCCCTCGGACTGGAGGCGCTGGTGGGGGCGCAGGGTGGCCTTCTCGACGACATGGACCGGGTCGCCGACGCGATCTACGGCCGAACCGACTAGACCTTAACGGGCGGCGTCCGGAGCCGGCGCGCCGCCTTTCGAGCCGGGAGTACTCGTGACCGATACCGCCGACCGAGCCATCGCCATCGTGGGCGTGGGCGCCATCCTTCCGGACGCGCCCGACGTCGACACGTTCTGGTCGAACGTGCGCGCGGGGGTCTACAGCATCTCCGACGTGTCGCCCGAGCGGTGGGATCCCGAGCTCTACTACGACCCCGATCCGGCCGCTCCCGACAAGAGCTATAGCCGCATCGGGGGTTGGGTGCGGGAGGCGGCGTGGGACCCCTTCGCCTGGCGGTTGCCGATTCCCCCTGCGGTGAGCGACCAGATGGACGGGGTGCAGCGCTGGGCGGTCAGCGCGACCCGGGCGGCCCTGGTCGACTACGGTTGGCCGGACCGCAACCTCGACGCCGAGCGGACCGCGGTGATCCTGGGCAATGCCATGGCCGGAGAACGTCACTATCTGACGTCCATGCGGATCATGTCGCCCGAGTTCTCGCGGGCCCTGGCCGCCTCGCCCGGGTTCGCCGGACTCCCGACCGAGCAGCAGGAGCGGATCGCCGCGGAGGCGAACGAAGCGCTGAAGGCATCGCTGCCGTGCATCACCGAGGACACGATGCCCGGCGAGCTGTCGAACTGCATCGCCGGCCGCATCGCGAGTCTCTTCAACTTCCGCGGGCCGAATTACGTCGTGGACGCCGCCTGCGCCTCGGCCATGGCCGCCATGAGCGCCGCAGTGGAAGGGCTGCTGGAGGGGGACTTCGATGCCGTGATCAGTGGGGGTGTCGATCGCAACATGGGACCGTCGACCTTCGTGAAGTTCTGCAAGATCGGGGCGTTGTCGGCGACGGGCACGCGTCCCTACGCCGACGGCGCCGACGGATTCGTCATGGGTGAAGGGGCAGCGCTGTTCATCCTGAAGCGACTGGCCGACGCGGAGCGGGACGGCGATCGCATTCACGCCGTTCTGCGCGCCATGGGAGGCTCCAGCGACGGGCGCGGCAAGGGAATCACGGCGCCCAATCCCATCGGTCAGCGGCTCGCGCTGCAGCGGGCCTGGGCCAACGCCGGTCTGTCTCCGGCGTCGGCCGGGTTCATCGAGGGCCACGGTACATCGACCCGCGTGGGCGACGTCGTCGAAGTCGAGAGCCTGTCGCACGTCTTCGGCGAAGCCGGAGCCGCGACCGGGTCGATCCGACTCGGTTCCGTGAAGTCCAACTTCGGGCACCTCAAGGGGGCCGCGGGCGCTGCGGGCCTGCTCAAGGCCACGCTCGCCCTGCGCGACCGCGTCGTGCCGCCGAGCGTCAACTGCGAGACCCCGAACCCCGCCATCGACTTCCGGGGCAACCCCTTCCGGGTCAACACCTCCCTGGAGGAGTGGGATCTCAACGGGCACGACGTGCGCCGAGCGGGTGTGAGCGCCTTCGGATTCGGGGGAACGAACTTCCATGCCGTCCTGGAGGAGCACGTGCCCGGACGCCTCACCGATGCCCGTCGTGTCCGCGTCGCCGGAGCGGATTTCGCCGACTCGGACGCGCCGTCGGCCCCCGGCGGCCCGGGCCCGCTCCCGGCCGGACCGCAGACCGAGATGGCGGATCGTCCCTTCGGACTCGGCGTGCTGATCGGGTCCACGTCGATCGAGGGGCTGAAGCACCGCCTGCAGGAACTCGGGGAGCGGGCGGGCGCCGGCGAGGCACCCCCGCCGGCCTTCCCCTCGGCCGCGGATCTCGAAGCGCCCGAGCGGGTGGCCATCGACTTCCGCGATGCCGCGGACCTCGCCAGGAAGGTGGGTCGAGCACTCGCGGCGCTCGAGGGCGGGCGGCCCGGTCGATGGGTCGCGCTCGCGGCCCAGGGCGTGTTCCGGGGTTCGGGCCCCGCCGCGCCCGTGGCGTTCCTGTTCACCGGACAGGGGTCCCAGTACGTCGGCATGCTGGGTGACCTGCGGGCCGACGAGCCCGCGGTCGCCGCAACCTTCGCGGAGGCCGACGCGACCACCGCCCCGCTCCTCGGCCAGCCCCTCAGCAGCTTCGTCTTCGCGGGGTCCGACGAAGCCGAGGTCGTGGCGCGCGCCGAGGACGCGCTCAAGCAGACCGCCATCACGCAGCCCGCCGTGCTGACGGTAGACACCGCGCTGTGCCGCCTCCTCAGGCGACACGGCGTCGAACCCACCATGACGATGGGCCACAGCCTCGGCGAGTACGGGGCGCTGGTCGCATCCGGGGCCATGACCTTCGCCGGCGCGCTCGAGGCCGTGAGCGCCCGGGGCCGGGAGATGACCCGGGTCTCGCTCGACGACAACGGCGCCATGGCCGCCGTCTTCGCGTCCCCCGAGCGGGTCGCGGAACTGCTCTCGCAGATCGACGGCTACGTGGTGGTCGCGAACATCAACAGCTCCAGGCAGGCGGTGATCGGCGGGGCGACCGACGCCGTCGAGGCCGCCGTGGCGCTCTTCAATCAGGCGGAGATTCGCTGCGCACCTCTGCCGGTGAGCCACGCCTTCCACACCGAGATCGTCGCCCCGGCCAGCGAGCCGCTGCGTCGGGCCCTCGAACGCATCGACCTCGACGGCGCTCGGATCCCGATCGTGTCGAACGTCACCGGCGCCTTCTACCCCGACGACCGGACCGAAGCCCTCGATCTGCTGGCGCGCCAGGTGGCGTCTCCGGTCCAGTTCGTGAAGGGCCTCGAGACGCTGTGGGAGGCCGGTGCACGGGTCTTCGTCGAGGTGGGGCCCAAGCGTGCGTTGACCGGCTTCGTCCAGGACGTCCTGGGCGATCGGGACGAGGCACGCTGGCTCTTCACCAACCACCCCAAGATGGGGGATCACGGTTCGTTCAATCGCTGTCTATGGGGACTCTACGCAGCGGGGCATGGCCTCACCCGTGAGGCGGTCGAGAACGCATCCGGCGGCCTGCCTCCCTACGACGCGCTGGGGCGCATCTTCGCCGACGCGATCGAGCGCGG
>JAHHMJ010000291.1 GCA_018678395.1 Gemmatimonadota bacterium
ACGGATAATCGCAGTCAATCCCAGCGGGCCACGCCCGGAGGGTCGAGGATGAACGGGAAGATCATAGCATTGCTGGTGGGTCTGGCGGTTCTCGCCGCCGTGGGGCTCAACCTCCGCTCGGCCGGAAGCGCCGACATGGCGGTCGCCCCCATCGACCTCGAGATCAACGACATGAGTGAACTGGCGGATCGGGCGCCCGGGATCCACGTCGGTGACGAGAACGCACCCATCACCATCCTGGAGTTCGCCGACTTCCAGTGCCCGGGATGCATGGCGTTCGCGGGCACCGTGAAGCCGCAGGTCGACGTGGCCTTCGTCGAGAGCGGTGCCGTGAAGTTCGTCTTCTACGACTTCCCGCTCACCTCGATTCACCCGCACGCCTTTCTGGCCGCGCGCGCGGGGCGCTGCGCGGACGAGCAAGGAGCATTCTGGGAGTACCACGACGAGATCTTCCGGAACCAGTCGGCGTGGTCCTTCTCCGCCGCCCCGCCCTCGGGTGCCTTCGAGGACTATGCGGCCCAGGTCGGCCTCGACCAGGGCGACTTCCGGAGCTGCCTGCGCAGCGATCGGTATGCGGACGTGGTCACGGCCAACATGCAGCTCGGCCAGGGCCTGGGGGTGACGGGCACGCCGACGATCCTCATCACACGCGGCGGTCGGGACGTCCGGCGCGTCGATGCCGGGACGATCGCCGACATGTACCCGGAGATCCAGCGCATCGTCCAGGAGCTGCAGGCGGAGATCGAAGCCGAGTCCGGAGCGGCCGCCGAGGGCGGCTCGTGAGCCGGAAAGGATTCGTGAAGGTCCGGGTGCTTTTCGTCGACGAGGGCCACTACCATCACGAGACGCTGCGCGTCCCGAAGGCGGCGCTCGACGGGTACGAGCGGCTGATCGACGGCCTCAGGGAGGACCCGGAGGTCCTCAAGGCGATCTACGTGGACGTCGACCGCCTGTGCGCGGCCTGGATCGTCGACGACGACTGAGCGAGGCGCTCCCGAGCGCGGTCCAGCGTCCACGACTCCACGACGGCGGGGGGCCACCTCCCCTCCGCCTCGGCGGTGACGAGCGCGTCGGCCTCCTCCCGGGCGCGATGCGCCCAGCCGTCAGGTAGTACCCCCGCCTGGTGAGCTCGAGTCCACTCGTCCTCGTCGAGGATGCGGATCTCGCCGCCGGCTCCCCTCCAGACGTCGAGGAACAGGTCCGTCGTTTCCCACTCGACCGGATCGTCTTCGGGATCGTGCAAACGGGGTGGGGTGAGGACGTTCGCATAGATGCCCGTGAACGTGCCGTCCCCGAGATGGAAGCGCCCGATGTCGTGCCAGGCGCCGGGGAAGGTGAACCAGACCACGGGTGAGCCCGGCTCGAGAATCACCCGTCCCTCGACCCGCAGCGGACGATCGATCGGCGTCGAGGGCTGGAAGGTGACCTTCACGTCGTCACCGTCGTGCAGGAGTTCCTGCACGTAGGTGTCGACGCGCTCGGGCAGCCGTCGGTAGTGGATGTGGACGGATCGGATCACGTACCCGGGCCGAACGCTGCGTAGAATCCGCGATCCTCGGCGGCCAGCCGCCGTATCGTGGGCGCCGGCTCGAACCGTGCACCCACCTCGGCCGCCAGGGATTCGAGCATCTCGAGCAGACTCCGCGGGTGATGGGCGTCCGCGAAGCGGAGCAGCCCACCGCGGAACGGGGGGAAGCCGGATCCCATGATCATCGCGAGGTCCAGCTCGCCTGCGGTCGCGACGATGCGGTCCTCGAGAATCCGCGCGGCCTCGTTGACCATCGACAGGACCAGGCGTTCGCGAATCGATCCGTCGTCGGGCGCATCCCCGTCGCGCGAGACAGCTTCACCCAGGGCGTTGAGAACGTCCGGATCGACCCCGGCCTCACGACCCTTGTCGTACCGGTAGAAGCCGCGCCCGTTCTTCCGACCCAGGCGGTCCGTCTCACCCAGGGCCACCAGGGGAGCCGCCGGCTGGAGTCGTTCGCCCAGCGCGGCGTACATGCTGTCGCCGGCGTGCCGGGCGATATCGAGGCCGACCTCGTCCATGAGTCGCAGCGGACCCATGGGCATTCCGAACTCGACCGCCACCCGGTCGATCGCCTCGACCGAGGCCCCGTCGGCGAGCAGATGCCCGGCCTCGTTCAGGTAGGGTCCCAGAATGCGGTTGACCACGAACCCGGGTCCGTCGCGACATACCACGGGGACCTTTCCGAGAGCGACCGCGAAGGCGTGGGCCGTGGCCACCGTGTCGAGATCCGTCGCCGCTCCGCGCACGATCTCGACCAGCGGCATGCGGTGCACCGGATTGAAGAAGTGTACGCCGCAGAATCGCTCGGGCCGAGCCAGGGCCTCCGCCATCGCGTCCACGGACAACGACGAGGTGTTGGTGGCCAGGACCGCGCGGTCGTCGAGGACGCCTTCGGCTTCGGTGAGGACCGCGCGCTTCACGTCGAGTCGCTCGACGACGGCCTCCACGACGAGGTCGGCCGTGGGGAAGCCGTGCCAGTCCAGTCCGCCGCGGATGCGCGCCATCTTCCGGTCGGCCTCGCTCCGCCGGAGCTTGCGCCGCGAGACGGCCGTGTCGAAGAGCTCGCGGGCGTGCTGCAGCCCCCCCGCGATCGCATCGTCGCGGATGTCCTTCATGCGGACGTCCACGTCCCGGTAGGCCGCGAGCTGGGCGATGCCCCCGCCCATGATTCCCGCGCCGATGACCCCGATGCGGTCGACCGCGCGAGCCGTCCCTCCCGGCACCGCCCGCGCCGTCTTGCGCGCTGCTTCCCGGAGGTGGAAGACGTGCAACAGGCTGGCGTGGGCCGGCGTGGCCGACAGCTCTCCGAAGGCTCTCGCCTCGAGAGCGAGCGCTTCGGTCACCGAGCGGCCGAGCCCGCTGCGCAGGACGTCGAGGATCTTGAGCGGCGCAGGGTAGCGCCCCCCGGTCTTGTCGACCACGCGCCGCCGCGCCGTCGCGAGGACGATGCGCCTGCCCGGCACCGTGTCGTCGAGTACGCGGGTGCGGAGACTGCGCTTGCGGCGGGACGTCCCCGGTGGCACGTCCCGGGCTTCGAGAGCGAACGCCACCGCGCGCTCCGCGAAAACCCCTTCCGGCACCACCTCGCTGACCAGCCCGATGCGGCGCGCCTTCGAGGGACGGAGGCGATTTCCGGTCAGGAGCGGATCGAGGGCGGCCTGCAGGCCCACGAGTCTGGGCAGCCGCGTCGTTCCGCCCCAGCCGGGGAGCAGGCCGAGTTGAACCTCCGGGAATCCCAGCCGCGTCCCGGGGGAGTCCGAGCAGATCCGGAAGCGGCACGCCAGCGCCAGTTCGAGACCCCCGCCGAGGCACAGGCCGTCGATGGCGGCGACCGTCGGCGCCGGAAAGGCCTCCAGGTCCATGAAGATGGCCTGTCCGGCACGGGCCTTGGCCTCACCATCGTCCGGCCCTTCGATCGCGCCGATGGCATCGATGTCGGCTCCCGCGATGAAGCTGCCCGGTTTGCCGCTGCGAATCACCAGCACCTGAAGGCGGCCGCGCCCGGCCGCCACGCGAGCGGCATCGAGCGCGTCGACGAATCCGGCGAGCACGACCTCGTCGAGGACGTTGAGGGATCGCTCGGGATCGTCGAAGACGATGTGACCGACGCCGTGCGCGTCGATCGTGAAGCGGGGATTGGTGGTGGGCGCGCGATCCATGGCAGGCGGGTCCGGGTGCGCAGGAGGCTCGTCTTCAAACTACCGCTCCGGGGCCGTCGCCCCCAGAGACCGGATGCGACACCCCGACGCACGAGACCCCGAACACCATCGCGGTGCCCGGGGTCTCACGCGTTCGTGCCGAGTCGAGCTCGGCCCAGTCGTCGACCGGTCAGTAGATCGGCCGCACCTCCGCGTTGGCGCGGGTGAGGGTCACCGTGACGGGCTCACCCCGCGCGACGCTCACGGGCACGTTCCAGTAGAGCTCGGAATAGACCTCTTCGTAGCGAGCGTATACCCAGTAGTCGCCCGGCTTGACCATGAGCCGCGACGCGACCCCGTTGGCGTCGGTCGTGTCGGCGACCAGGTCGAGGCCGGCCTCACGCTCCTTGGCCATCATCACCTCGTCGACCGCGACGTAGGCCTCCGCGGCCCACTCGTCGATGCGCAGGTTGAATCCCTGCGCTCGGGCGATGTTCTCCTGCGACAGCGAGTCGAAGCGCGCGAAGAGCGCATCCTTGTTGCGCTCGACGGAAACGAGCTGCCCCTCGAGGTCGCTGAAGTCGTTGAAGAGCAGCCGGTAGGTGGGCTCGCTCGGCAGGTACTCGTCCATCGCCGCGGAGATCTTCTGAAGCGTGTCGCGGAGGGTGTTCCAGCGGTTCTCTGCGTTCCGCCACTCCTCCTGCGCGTCCCGAATCGCAGTCTGGGCTGCGGAGAGCTCCTCGGGAACGGACGGCTCGGGCTCGGAGGCGGCCGCGGTCAACGAGTCGAAGATCGCATCCCGGTCGTAGGGAAGCAGGTAGACCTCGAGGTCGCGGAGCTCGCGGCTGACCATCTCGCCGGTCACCGGGTCCTCGACTTCGATCTGGGCCGTCACCACCACCTGGGCCGGGCCACAGGCGGCCAGCCCCAGCGCGGCAAAGGCCGAGAAGAGCAGGGTACTGCGCTTCATGGCAATGCTCCGTGGAGGGTACTATGGAGTGGGTGAAACACTACGTTCGCACGTCAGCGGGCGAACCTAATGACCGGCTCGCCGACCGACAACCCCGAGCGGGTGTTCGTCCCGGAGCGGCTACGGGCGGCCACCGGCGAGGTCCGGACCGAAGACGAGGATTCGGGGCGGGCCCAACGCCGCCGCGGCGTCCGCCGCCATCGAAGCCTCCAGGCTCCATACCGCCTCGTCGAAGGCCAGGATTCGGCCGCGAGCCAGGAGCTCGGCGGCCATGCGCTCCGCGGCCTGCTCGGGTGGAGCCTCCGCGACCAGGCGGCCGGCTCGGAAGCGTCCGCGGTGGTATCTGAAGAAGGCGGGGTCGCGCTCGGCCGCGAGACGCATCGGAAGATCGAGGATGCGCCGCTCGAAACGCGCAGAGGCATCGGGCAGGACCGCCGCCTCGACCACCAGCACCTCGCCCTCGGGCATTTCCACGACCTCGACCGAGACGTTGAAGAGACCCGGGTCGGGCGGCGTGGCGTCCAGTTCCTGCTGCATGCGGTCGGCCAGGAAGAGTACCGCCACGCGCGCAAGCTCGGCGGGGACCGGAAAGGCGACCGAGAGCCAGGTGTTGGTGACGTCCCGAACGACCATCCTGCGATCGGGGGTCGTCCAGGCGGGACCCGTCGAGGTGGTACCACCCGGAGGTGACGGTAGCGCCGCCTCCGTCGGAGCCGCGACGCCGGGATCGACCATCGCCGTATCGGTGGTGGTCGGGGGCGGGGCGACCGGCGGAGTCTGGGCGACGAGGGCCATGGCTCCCTCGGATTCGATCGGGCCTACGGCGACGACGCGGGCGTCTCCGGTCGTGAAGAGCGTTCGCCGTGCAGCGTCGATCTCGGCATCCCCGGCGCTTTCCACGACGGCGAGGGTGCCACCCGGCGGTCGAGTACGCGGGTCGCCGGATCCGTACAGCAGGGCTCTCCGCGCGACCCCGACCTCGCGGAGGGGCGAGTCCAGTTCGAACCGGAGCACTTCGGCGCGGCGGTTGCGGACCGTCGCGACCGTGGCCGTCGAGGGCCCCGTGCCGAAGCCGATCTCGCCCAGGGTCGCGAGTGTGGCCGCGGCCTGCTCCGGCCGGACCAGGAAGGTGATCACCGTGCGATCCGGCGCGACCGAGGCCCGGCCTTCGACTTCGCCCGTGCCGAGGCGAGTCTCGACCTCGGCGACCACGGCCTCGGCGGCCAGGCGCCCCAACCCCGGGCGGTCGGCCGGATCGGCCCCGGACCCGGTCGGCAGGGCCACCGCCAGGCCGATCATCGGCGCCGCCGGGCGGGCGATCGTTTCGAGGTGTGCCGCCCAGGACGGCGTCTCGAGCCGCACCGGCGGGGCCACCTGGGCTGCGGTGGGCGCGGAGGTGAAGATCAGGGCCGCGGCCGTCACCGCGACCGCCCAGCCTGCACCCGGTGGGCGGGCCGCTTCCGTCATACCCCCTCCCGGACCGCGACGGGGTCGTCGTCGGCGAGCGCCTCGAGGTAGGCGCGGACGTCATCGGCGGTCAGGTCCACCAGCGCGTCCACGTAGCGTCGGGCAGCGTCGGGGGGCGCACCCGTCTCGAGGAATCGGCCCACGAGGTTGGCTCGACCCCACGGGGTCCGCGCCTGCGACAGCACGTTCCACTGGAGTCGGCGAACGATGCTACGCACCGACGCGTCGTCGACACTGGCCGCGAGTGTGGTGGGCAGGGCCTGGAGACGCCGTCGGAGCGCTGCGGCATCCCTCGAGTAGGCCGAGCCGACCACCGCGAGAACGTCGTGACTCCGCCCCTCCCAGAGGCGCACGTACGCCTCGTAGCCGTCCCGCTCGTCGCGAAGCTGGCGGGCGGCGAGCGCCGCGGTCACGACGGCCCGTGGATCGAAGGTCGGCGAAGACCGCCACGCGAAGCCGTACCACTGGCGGAGGATGTCCGGCCGATCTCGCACCGGCGGCGAGGGGGGGAGGGGCGCCGAAGGCGGGTCCGGCCGGCGCTCGGATCCGAGGCCGGACAGCGCGGCGAGGAGAACCGGGGTCGCCACGTCGCCGACCACGACCAGGGTCATCCGCTCGGGGTCATGCGTGGTCCGCCACACCGTCTCCAGGTCCTGGAAGCTCAGACGGCGAACCCGCTCCCTGACCTCGGCGATCGATGCTTCCGCGGGGTTGGACCGACCCCGCAGCTCGGCTTCGACCCGTCCTTCGCCCGTCTCGCCGATGCGGGCGAGCCCCGCCTCCAACTCGCCGCGCGCGGCCGCGAAGCCCTCGGACTCGAGGGGCATGGCCGTCGCCTGGCGGAGGATGTACGCCAGGTGGTCCAGATCGACGAGGGCACCGGTGACCGTGTACGACAGCGCGGCGGCGCTGGCACCGGCCTCGACTTCGGCGCCGAGGGTGGCGGCCGTACCCGCGATGCGATTCAGCGCGAGCCGGCGCAGGATCGGCGCTGCCGTCGTGGGATCGACCCCGGGGTCGACAGGCACCGAGAGCCGTAGTGTCACCAGATCCGCCCCGGGGGCATCGAGAATGAGGATTCTCGGGAGTCCCGTCGGGTCCGCCGACTCGCGTGCGACCAGGAGGTCGAAGGAATCCCTCGGTGCGGAGTCCTGCGCCACGAGCGGAGCACTGCTGGCCGCGCAGAACGCGGTGATCGCCAGAATCCGTCCGAGGCGAGGGAGGCGGGTGGGGACCATCGGTGCTTCGGAGCGCTCTACTCGGCGGATGGAAGCCGCGTGTGCGGCAACGGTCAGTTGAAGGTGCCGGGCAGCAGGAAATTCAGGGGATTCCGCTGGCGACCGCCCTGCCGCACTTCGTAGTGCACGTGGGTCGACGTCGCGGTGCCCGTGCGCCCGACCTGTGCGATCACGTCGCCGCGCTCGACCTCCTGTCCCGTACGGACCAGGAGCTTGGAGGCGTGGGCGTACAGCGACGTCAGCCCGAAGCCGTGGTCGATCTCGACGGTCTGGCCGTATCCCGAGACCCAACCTGCGCGAATCACCCGTCCGGAGCCCGCCGCCAGGATGGGCGTCCCCGCCGGCGCCGCGATGTCCACGCCCGGGTGAGGCAGCACCTCGTTGAGGATGGGGTGCATGCGGGCCTTGGAGTAACCGGAACTCAGGCGGCCGGCGGTCGGAAAGAGCGTCGGCGTCGCCATGAGCAACTCGCGCTGCGAGGAGAGCGAGTCCCCGGCTTCGTCCATGCTCTCCAGCAGAACCCGCGCCCGACGCTGCAGGGCGTCGATGTCGTACTCGACCGCGAACGCCTGCCCACCGAGCTCGGGGTCGACAGCGGACAGCGGGTTCGAATCCGGCGTCCCCGATCCCGGTCCCCCGACTCCTGCGGCGAGCACGCCCGCGTCGAGCGGCTCGAGGCCGGCGAGAACACGAAGCTCCGATTCGCGGCCCTGCAGTTCTCCGAGCGTGGACTCGAGCGAACCGACCTCACCCTGGAGCCGCTGCAACTCGGCGACGAGGGCTGCGTCCGGCCGGGCGGAGCCGATCACGCCGAACCACGAGAGCGTCAGGGCGGCGAGACTTCCGACCGCCCCGAGGACCACCACCGACAGCGCGCCCACTCCCCATGCCCATCGCCGGAAGTCCTTCGCCCGGAGGCTGAACTGCCGAACGGATTCGTGATTGCCCCGGACCAACAGGACGGTCCATCGACGGTCTCGCATGCGTTCCGGGGTTGAGAGTAGGGGCGTGGGGCTTCCGCTTTCTGGGCGGAAGAATGCCAAAACTAGATGAGTCGCGACGAGAGTGTCAACGCCGGGACCTGTTCGGGTTCGTCGCCGTAGTATGCGACAAACTCCGTGGGGTTCCATGGGCGGTCCGACCGCCCCCGCGTAAACAAATGGCGGCGAATCCGGCCTCCGTCGCGGAGTACGGCGGTCAGAGCTCGACGCGAGGGAAGAGCGGGTCGCCCTTCTCCACCGTCCGGCCCGTCGGCGCGTCCATGCGTGCGGCCTCGATGGTCGGTACGGCGGGCAGTCCCAATCGCCGCGCCAACTCTGCCGACCGTTCGGGGCAGACCGGCTCGAACAGCGCACTCAGCACGCCGAGCAATCGGGCGAGCGTCGCAAGCGTGTCGTCGAGATCGCCGGCACGCGTCGGGTCCTTCGCCTGCGCCCAGGGCTCCCGGGTCTCCACGTAGCCGTTGGCCGTCCGAGCGAGGTCCATGGCGGCGGCCAGGGCCTCGTGCAGACGGTCGGCCGCGAGGGCGGCCTCGACCGCGTCGAGGGTCAGGGCGATCTCCGGGTCGAGACCACCCGCATCGCCGTCCGGCACGGTGCCCTCCCGATACCGGACGATCATCGAGATCGCCCGCTGCGCCAGATTTCCCCAGACCTTGGCGAGCTCGTCGTACCGCACGAGGAAGCGCTCGGGCGTGTACGAGGCATCCGATCCCGTGGGCATCTCCCGCAGCAGGTACCATCGCACCGCGTCGGTACCGAAGGTTTCCCGCAGCTCGAGCGGGTCGATCACGTTTCCGAGGGATTTCGACATCTTGGTCTCGCCCACCACCCACCACCCGTGGGCGAGAATTCGCCGCGGCAGCGGGAGACCTGCGCCCATCAGCAGCGTCGGCCAGTACACCGCGTGCGTGGTGAGGATGTCCTTGCCGATGATGTGCAGGTCGGCGGGCCACCACGAAGCGGAGGGGTCGTCGAATCCGGGGGCTTCGGCGCCGAGCGCCGGATCGATCGCGCCCGATGCCGTCAGATAGTTGATCAGCGCATCGACCCAGACGTAGGTGACGTGATCGGGGTCGAACGGCAGCGGGATTCCCCAGTGGAGTCGGGAGCGCGGCCGGGAGATGGACAGGTCGCCCAGTGGTTGCTGGAGAAAACCGAGGACCTCGTTGCGTCGCACTTCGGGCCGAATCCAGTCCGGATGGGCTTCGATATGGGCGACCAGCGCCTCCTGGAAGGCGCCCATCCGGAAGAACCAGTTCTTCTCTTCGATCTCCTGGACGGGCCGGCCGCAGTCCGGGCAGGTCTGCCCCTCTCCGAGGTCCTTCTGCGTCCAGTACCGCTCTTCGTGCACGCAGTACCAGCCCGCGTAGCTGCCCTCGTAGATGTGGCCCCGATCGTACAGGCGCTGCACGAAGGCCTCCACCACGCCGCGGTGCTCGGCCTCGGTCGTGCGGATGAAGCGGTCGAAGCCGATCTCGAGCTGCTCCCACGCCGCGCGGAAGCGATCCGCCATGGCGTCGCACAGCTCGATCGGCTGCATGCCCCGCCGCTCGGCCTCCTCCTGGATCTTCTGACCGTGCTCGTCGGTGCCGGTCAGGAAGAGCACGTCGTCGCCTCGCTGGCGCGAAAACCGCGCGAGCGCGTCCGCGAGGATCGTGGTGTAGGCGTGACCGATGTGCGGGGCGCCCGAAGCGTAGTAGATCGGGGTGGTCAGGTAGGTCCGATTCGACACGACAGTTCCTCCCGGTGTGGCGGGGGTCTCAGCGGGGAGGGCGCGGGGCCTCGGCGACCTCGGGCTTCAGATCGTCGAGCGGGAGCGTGCGGCGCTCGCCCGACTCGCTCCGCACGGTGACCGTCTCGCGGAGGATGTCCACGGCGATGACGGTCTCCCGGCCATGAGCCGTGCGCAATGCCTTGCCCTCCCGGGGGAAGCGGCGGCGCGATTCGACATACGTGCGGTGTTCGTACATCAGGCAGCACATCAGGCGACCACAGCACCCCGAGATCTGCGCGGGATTGAGGGAGAGCCGCTGATCCTTGGCCAGTTGCAGGCTGACCGGCTTGAGTTCGGGCAGCCACGTCGAGCAGCACAACTCGCGCCCGCAGCGACCGACGCCGCCCAGGAGCGCCGCCTCGTCGCGGACGCCGATCTGCTTCAGCTCGATCCGGGTCCGGAAGGTGCGGGCCAGGTCGCGGACCAGCTCACGAAAGTCGACCCGCCGGTCGGCGGTGAAGTAGATGATCAGCTTGTTCCGGTCGTGCTGCCACTCGGCCTCGGTGACCTTCATCTTCAACCCGTGGCGGCGCACCAGTTCGCGGGTGCGGGAGCGCACGCGCACTTCGTCCTCCCGCAGTTCCGCGAGTCGCGCCACCTCCGTGTCCTTGGCTGCACGCAGCACTTTCCGGTCCGGTGTGGGCGTGGCACACCCGCCGGAAGACGAACACTTGCGTTCAGCGATCAGGCCCACTGCGGTGACTTCGCCGACGTCCTCGCCGCGATCGGCCTCGACCACGACCCACTGACCGGGGCGCAGATCGGCCCCCGGCGCCGAGAAGTAGTCCCGCCGGCTCCCCTTGAACCGGACCTCGGCGAAGGCCGTCACGTCAGCCTTCCGGAAGTCCGTCCTCGGACGCCCAGCGGCCCATCGCTTCGTACTTGCCCTGCCTTCGGCGAATCCGTTCCTCCGGCTCCAGGGCGGTCAGTTCGGCGAGATGCCGGTCGAGGGCCTCCTCGACGGACCGCGCGGTGGCGTCCCAGTCGGAGTGGGCGCCTCCCCGGGGCTCGTCGATCACCTCGTCGGCAACCCCGAGCGTCAGAAGATTGCTCGAGGTGATCTTGAGCGCGTCCGCAGCCTTTTCGCGGTGCTCCGCCGAACGCCAGAGGATCGCCGCGCAGCCCTCGGGCGAGATGACCGAGTAGATGCTGTGCTCGAGCATGAGGATCCGATCGGTGACGCCGAGAGCGAGGGCTCCGCCGGATCCCCCTTCTCCGATCACCACCGAGACCAGCGGCACGCGGAGTCGAGCCATCTCGCGCAGATTCATGGCGATCGCCTCGGCCTGTCCGCGCTCTTCCGCACCGATGCCTGGATAGGCGCCCGGGGTGTCGATGAAGGTGACCACGGGCCGACCGAATTTCTCCGCCAGCCGAAACAGCCGCAGTGCCTTGCGATACCCCTCGGGGTGGGGCATCCCGAAGTTGCGGCGGAGGTTCTCCTTCATGTCCCGGCCCTTCTGGTGCCCGACCACCATGATCGAGCGGCCACCCAGGCGAGCCCATCCGCCGACGATGGCCTCGTCGTCACGGAACGCGCGATCGCCGTGGAGCTCCATCCAGTCCGTGAAGATGCGCTCGATGTAGTCCAGGGTGTACGGCCGCCGCGGGTGGCGGGCCACCTGGACCTGTTCGATCGGCCGCAGGTTGTTGTAGGTGTCTTCCTTGAGGGCCTCGAGCTTTCCGCGCAGCGCTTCGAGGTCGGCCGAAACGTCGACCCCGCGATCCTCCGCCAGATCGAGCAGCTTCTCGATCTGACCCTGGATCTCGACGATGTCGCGCTCGAATTCGAGATGGGGAACCGTGGCCACTGCGACTCCGATGCTGTGGGACTGCGACCGCCGGGAGAGGTCCTCGCCGGGGGACGGTAAACCTACGGGGAGGGAGGCGAACCGTGAAGTCGGTGCAGCAGCCATCCGTCCGGGTCCAGCGTCACGCGAGCGTCCGCGGGTGCGCCGGGGACGATCCAGACTCCCCCGGCACCCTCCAGGGGAACGGTCGCGCGAACCGACCGACCGTCCCACGTCACCTCGACGTCCACGGGGATGTGGAATCGGGGTGCGTAGTCTCCCTGGACCTGCTCGATCTCGACCCGAAGCCCGGTCCGGAGATCCCGGGTGCTCACCGACAGGACCGGGTAGCCCGGAGCCCTCAACCACTGTCCGAAGAACCGGGCGAGGTCGCGGTCGGCGACCTCTTCGAAGACCGCCCGCAGGTCGTCGGTGGTCGCGGTCGCATCGCGGTATCGGGCGTAGTATGCGCGGATCGCGGCGAAGAAGGCGTCGTCGCCCACCTCCCTGCGCAGCATGTGCAGGACCCAGCCCCCCTTCTGGTAGCTGTTGCGGTTGAGCATGTCGAAGAGGTCACCCCGTCGGTCGATCACCGGTCGGAGGGTGTCGGCCGAGGTGAGGTAGGCCCGGGCGGCTCCGGCCAGCCGTTCGCGAAACGACTCCATGCCGTCCACACGTTCGAAGTAGACCGCCCCGAAGTAGGTTGCGAAGCCCTCGGAAAGCCACAACTCGCTCCAGTCGGCCTCGGTCACGCTGTCGCCGAACCACTGGTGGGCGATCTCGTGGCTCACCGTACTCTCGATGTCGCGGCCGGCGGCGATCGCCTGCTGCGAGTAGAAGATCGCCGAGCTGTTCTCCATACCGCCGAAGCGGGTGGCCGACTGGACGTTCGCGAGCTTCTCGTACGGGAAGGGACCGATCATGTCGGTGAACACGTCGACCATGTCGGCGGCACGGCGGAACGATGAGGCGCCCTCGGCCCGGCTGTCGGGGAAGAGCCAGGTGGTGACGGCGACGCAGCCGTCCGCTCGCGGGCTGACTGGGGCTTCGCCGCACGCCGCCAACCCGACCGTGTCGATCACCATGTCCGCGCCACCGACCACCAATGTGTAGGTCGGGTGGTCGACGGCGGTCTCGTAGATCCACGTCCGTCGCTCGCCCACGCTGGGTCCGGGGACCTCGGGTGGGGTGGGGACGGGCGGGCCGGCGGCCCGACCGTTCGCGATCACGTCCCACTCGGCGGGTGCGTGGACGGTGAAGCGGGCGGTGGCCTTGTCGGACGGATGGTCGACGCTCGGGAGCCAGAAGCGGGTACGGTTCGGCCAGTTGTCGACGAAGGCGCTGGGATCCCCATGCACCGTCTCGCCGAGAATCAGGCCGTCGTCGGGGACGCCGCGGTAGGCGACGGCGATCCGGTGGCGCGCCCCGGCCTCGGCTGGAGAGCCGAGCGGAATCGAGAGCAGCCCGTCCTCGTGGTGCCACTCGACCGGTCCCGAGTCCACGGTGACCTCGTCGATGTGGAGCCCGCTGAAGTCCAGGTCCACCGCGGTGACCGCCCGGTCGAGGCGGAGGTCGAGTGCCGCGTGTCCCTGCATCCACCCGGAGCCCCGAGGGAGGGCCAGTTCGATGTCGTAGTGGAGTACGTCGACGCCGTCGTCGTAGCGCTCCGGAGGCGATGCGCGCCCGGCGGGGATGGGCTCGGGTTCGGCGGATGCGCCTGCGGTTGGCCGCAACGCGGATGAGACACCCGCGGTCGCGGAGGCTTCGGGCACCGGCGTCGCCGCCATTCGGGGCGCGGCCGGGCCGCATCCCCAGAGAAGCACGGAGGCGGCGGCGAGTCCTGGAAGCGGTCTCACGAAGTGCCGGCAGGGGCGAGTGGCTCGAACCCGGGGAGATGGGGCGGCACCCACGGCGGAGGCATCGAGGGCTCGTCGGCCGCGTCTGAATCCGCCTCTCGATGCGATCCCGCCGCATGGCGCCCATCCAGCAGCTCGAACGGTTCGACCTCACCGAACTCGTTGAATCGACCCCAGTACCGCGCATGCGCGATGGCGAAGTCCGGCGAGGTCGCGGGATCGCCGGCCTCCCCGTGGTGGAACGCGAGGGCGCCCAGCTTGGCGTCCATCCAGCCCCCGACGTCCCGGAAGACGTCCGGTGCGAAGTCGAGGCTCGTGCCCGGGCCCGCATAGCCGAGCAGCGTGGGGACGTTGGCCAGTGCGGCTCGGGCGATCGTATGGATCTCCCGCCGAGTCTCCTCGCGATCCGCCGCGCTCGGGAGGTACGCCCACTGCGGCAGGAGTTCGCGACTGAGCCTCGTCAGCGCGGCGGCCGTGTCTTCGGCGCTCCGCGTGACGACCACGCCGGCGCCGAGGTTCTCGGCGGCCTTCTCCAGGCGCTCCGCGGTACGCTCGTCGTCGGAATTCGGGTGAGGAATCACAAGGACCACGTGATGTCCCGCAGCGTGGTGGGCGGCGAGCGAGCCCCCGCATCCCATCTCGATCTCCCCCGGCGCGGCACCCACGGCCAGGACCGCCGCCGGCCCGTCGTGGGTGCGCCAGCGAGGCAGCAGCTCCCGCAGCCGCGCCTCCAGATCCTCCGGGTCGACCGGCTTGGTCATGAGGGCGTCCACGCCGGCCCGGTACGCACCATCCGCGTAGGCGGGGTCGGTGTATCCCGTGGCGGCCAGGACCGGCAGATCGGGGAACTCCTCCTTCAGCCGACGGGTCAGCTCGGCCCCGTCTATCCCCGGTAGATTCAGGTCGGTGAGGACGAGGTCGAAGTCCCCACCGCGCGCCAGCTCGAGAGCCTGGACGCCGTCCTGGACGAGGGTGACGTCGAAGGGCCCCAGGCGCTGCAGGACCGCCGACAGCAGGAGGGACTGATCGGGGGCGTCCTCGACGAGGAGGATGCGAAAGACGGAATCGGCAGCCGAGTCGGACACGGTAGGCCCCGCGCGGGTGAAACAGGAGGTCGAACTCCGCAACCTAGGCACCTCCCGCGAGGGGCACCATCCGCCCGCTCGGGAGTACCCGACGCACTCCCTTCCACGAACCAGCGGCGCCCCGACGGCCCAGGCGGTCGGGCGACCGCAACGCGCTCAATCTCGACCACGCAGGAGCATCATGGAATCGAACGGTGGCCAGAACGGGGGCAAGTGCCCCGTCATGCACGGAACTCCGGGGCAGAAGCACCACAAGGGAACGCAAAACGCCGACTGGTGGCCGAATGCGCTGAACCTCGGCATCCTCCACCAGCGGTCCCCCATGGCGAGCCCGATGGAGGACGACTTCGACTACTCCGCGGCGTTCGCGTCGCTCGACCTCGATGCGGTCAAGCAGGATCTCTACGACCTCATGACCGACTCGCAGGACTGGTGGCCGGCGGACTACGGGCACTACGGGCCCTTCTTCATCCGGCTGGCCTGGCACAGCGCGGGTACCTACCGGGTCGGGGACGGCCGGGGCGGTGCGGGCTCCGGCACCATCCGGTTCGCACCGCTCAACAGCTGGCCGGACAACGGCAACCTGGACAAGGCGCGCCGGCTGCTGTGGCCGATCAAGAAGAAGTACGGTCGCAAGCTGTCGTGGGCCGACCTGATCATCCTGAGTGGCGATTGCGCGATGGAGTCGATGGGTTTCGAGACCTTCGGCTTCTCGGGAGGACGCGAGGACTTCTACGAGCCCGAGACAGACATCTACTGGGGGTCCGAGGTCTCCTTCCACGGGGATCCGCACTACGATCATTCGGTGCGTTGGACCGAGGAGCGGGACCTCGAGCACCCCGTGGGTGCCGCCGAGATGGGGCTCATCTACGTGAATCCGCAGGGTCCCAACGGTCAGCCGGATCCGGTGGCGGCCGCGCGCGACATCCGCGAGACGTTCGGTCGCATGGCGATGAACGACGAGGAGACCGTCGCCCTCATCGCCGGAGGTCACACCTTCGGCAAGATGCATGGAAACGGCGATGGCCAGCTGGTCGGGCCCGAGCCCGAGGCCGCCGGCATGGCCGAGCAGGGCTTCGGGTGGAAGAACCGCAACGGATCCGGGAAGGGTGTGAATGCGTTCACGAGTGGACTCGAGGGTGCGTGGACCCCGGATCCCATCACCTGGGACACCGGCTACTACGACACCCTCTTCGCATACGAGTGGGAGCTGACGAAGAGCCCCGCCGGGGCGTGGCAGTGGATTCCGGCGAACGGCGAGGCGGCCGATGCCGTGCCGGATGCGCACGATCCCGACCTGCGGCACCCGCCGGTCATGGCCACGACCGACCTGTCCATGATCAAGGATCCGGCCTACCTCGCGATCTCGAAGCGCTTTCACGAGAACCCGGAGGAGTTGGCCGACGCGTTCGCCCGTGCGTGGTTCAAGCTGACGCACCGGGACATGGGCCCGCGCTCGCGGTACGCCGGATCGCACGCTCCGGACGTTGATCTCCTCTGGCAGGATCCGATCCCGGCCGTGGACCACCCGCTGATCGATGCAGCGGACGTCGCGGCCCTCAAGGCGACCATCCTCGACTCGGGGCTGGAGCTGTCGCACTGGGTGTACACGGCGTGGTCGGCGGCGTCCACCTTCCGCGGTTCGGACAAGCGCGGTGGGGCGAACGGTGCCCGCATCAGGCTCGAGCCGATGAAGGGTTGGGAGGCGAACCAGCCGGGCAAGCTGGCCAAGGCGCTGGAGGTACTCGAGACCATTCAGTCGGGGTTCAACGAGGCGCAGACGAATGGGAAGCAGGTTTCGCTGGCCGACTTGATGGTCCTCGCGGGATGCGCTGCCGTCGAGAAGGCGGCGCGCGCCGCCGGCGTCGAGGCCGAGGTGCCCTTCACGCCCGGTCGCATGGACGCCTCCCAGGAGCAGACCGATGTCGACTCGGTCCAGCACCTCGAGCCCCTGGCCGACGGCTTCCGGAACTACCTGGCGCACGACTACACGCTGTCTCCCGAGGAACTGCTGGTCGACAGGGCGCAGCTCCTCACGCTGTCGGCGCCCGAGATGACGGTGCTGGTCGGCGGCATGCGCGTTCTCGACGCCAACTACCGGAAGACCAGGCACGGGGTCTTCACCGACCGTCCCGGAGTTCTCACGAACGACTTCTTCGTGAACCTGCTGGACATGGGCATCGAGTGGACGCCCACCTCCGATGAGGAGCTCGAGTTCGAGGGTCGCGACCGGGAGACCGGTGATCTGCGCTACACGGCCACCCGGGTGGACCTGGCCTTCGGCTCGAACTCGCAGCTGCGCGCGATCGCCGAGGTCTACGGCGCCGACGACGCCCGCGAGAAGTTCGTCCACGACTTCGTGACGGCGTGGGACAAGGTCATGATGCTGGATCGCTTCGACGTGAAGTAGCGTCGAGTCGACGCGCGAGCCCGGAGATGTGCGGGCGACGAGGGGCGGCGTTCCACGAGTTGGAGCGTCGCCTCGCGTCGTTCAGGGGTGGTGCGGCGTGGAGCCCTGGTCGCCGGGGTCCACCCTGCCCGCGCCGCCGGTCGCGACGTCGATGACGAAGAGTGGTCCCAGGATGGAGATGTAGGCGACGAGGTCCCAGGGGTCGAAGGTCGCCTCGTAGAGTTCGAGGTACTGCGCGCCCTCGATGCCCCCGCACACGACGACGAAGATCCCGAGCGTTCGGCTCGGCGTGAAGAATCGGGTCCAGGCGTTGTCCGCCCAGGCCGTGAACCGGCCGCGGAAGAGAATGTAGTTCCACGCCGGCCCGGTCATGTCCAACACGTACCCGCTCCAGAACCAGCCGAGATCGATCCAGTTCGTCGCGAGACCGGTCGCACCGAGCGCCGCGAGTCCGATCGCCCAGAGAGGCGCGTGACGGTCGTGCGACGATCGGGCCGCTTTCTGGGACCGCGGCTCAGCCATGAACTGCGCCTATCGCTCGGAGGATGGGCGCAACTGATACTCGGGACGCTCGATGTCGCCGAGGCAGTCGGGAACGATCTCGCCTGCCAGGAAGCGCGCGGGATCCGACACGAAGCCGGCCGCCAGGCTCATCGCGCACCCGTCCCCGCCCCACTCCACGGAAGGCGTGTGCCCGCCGCCGGGAATCGTGATCGCGACGCTGTATGCCAGGAGGCGATCGGCGTGGATCGCCCAGGACGGAGGCGTCGCCGGGTCGAACTCCCCCGCGATGAGCAGGGTCGGGACCCGGCTAGCCACGGGATTCACGAACTCTTCGGGACGCGCGGGCACCC
>JAHHMJ010000134.1 GCA_018678395.1 Gemmatimonadota bacterium
CTCGAGGCGGGAATGCCGATCGGCGTGGCGGTGGTTGGAGCAGCCGACGCGGGGGTCGACACCCCCGCCGACGCGGTACGGACGGAACGACGGCTCGAGGAACTCGGATTCGAGCCGGTCACACACGAACACGGAGTGTCATGAGCGAGCGGCCGCAGACCAAGTACATCTTCGTCACGGGAGGCGTGGTGTCCTCCCTGGGGAAGGGGATCGCCGGAGCGTCTCTCGGCCGCCTCCTCAAGGAGCGCGGGCTGCGGGTCACCCTCCAGAAATTCGATCCGTACATCAACGTCGATCCGGGAACGCTGTCTCCGTTCCAGCACGGCGAGGTCTTCGTCACGGACGACGGAGCCGAGACCGATCTCGACCTCGGCCACTACGAGCGGTTCATCGACGAGTCGCTGACCCAGGCGAACAACATCACCACCGGGCGGATCTACTCGGACGTGATCGCCAAGGAGCGCCGAGGCGACTACCTGGGTTCGACGGTGCAGGTCGTCCCGCACATCACCAACCACATCAAGGACGCCATTCGGCGGCTCGCCGACGAGCACGACGTGGTGATCACCGAGATCGGGGGCACGGTCGGTGACATCGAGTCGCTCCCGTTCCTCGAGGCCATTCGGCAGTTCCGCCAGGACGTCGGGCGCCACAACGCGCTCTTCGTGCACCTCACGCTGGTGCCGTACATCGCCGCCGCGGGCGAACTGAAGACCAAGCCCACCCAGCACTCGGTCCGCGAGCTCATGCAGATCGGGATCCAGCCGGACGTCCTGATCTGCCGTACCGAGCACCCGTTGGACGACGACATCCGCCGCAAGATCGCGCTGTTCACGAACGTGCCCCTCGAGGGCGTGGTCGAGGCGCGGGACGTCGAGACGATCTACGAGGTGCCCATCGAGTTGCGGCGCCAGCGCCTGGACGACGTGGTCGTGCGCATGCTCGGCCTGGAGCTGCCCGATCCCGACCTGGGGCCCTGGCGGGACATGGTGAACCGCATCAAGACGCCCGGCAGCGGGCGCGTGCGGATCGCGGTCGTCGGGAAGTACACCGAGCTCGTCGACAGCTACAAGTCGGTCCAGGAGGCGCTCATTCACGGAGGCATCGCCAACGACGTGAAGGTCGACATCGACTGGCTGTCCTCGGAGCAGTTCGACGACGGCGTCGGGCTCGAGCGCCTGCGGAAGTACGACGGGCTGTTGATCCCCGGAGGCTTCGGCCCACGGGGGGTGGAAGGCATGCTCCAGACGATCCACTGGGCCCGCGAGAACCGCCTGCCGTTCTTCGGCATCTGCCTTGGACTCCAGGCCGCCGTAATCGAGTTCGCGCGCAACGTCTGCGGTCTCGAGGACTCGAACTCGTTCGAGTTCCGGAAGGAGACCCAGCACCCGGTGATCTGCCTCATGGACTCGCAGCTCCAGGTGACCACCAAGGGGGGCACGATGCGCCTCGGGGCCTACCCGGCTCACCTCAAGGACGGCACGCGGGCCGCGTCGATCTACGGGCGGTCCGAAATCAGCGAGCGGCATCGGCATCGTTTCGAGGTCAACAACGAGTATCGCGAGGGGCTCGAAGCCGCGGGGATGGTCATCAGCGGCACGTCGCCGGACGGCGGCCTCGTCGAGATGATCGAGCTGGCCGACCACCCCTGGTTCGTCGCCTGCCAGTTCCACCCCGAGCTCAAGAGCCGGCCCATGCGGCCCGCACCGCTCTTCGCCTCGTTCATCCACGCCGCCGCCCAGCACGTCCGCTCGGGTGGCGAAGTGGAGTCCGGCGCCGCGGCCGGCGACTGATCCGTGGCCCTCTTCGATCGCTTCACCCTCATCGCCGGGCCCTGCCTTCTCGAGGACGCGGGGCTCAATCTCGAAGTCGGCGAGGAGCTGGCGCGCATCGGTCGGGCGTTCGCCCTGCCGATCGTCTTCAAGGCGTCGTTCGACAAGGCGAATCGGTCGCGCCCCGGTGCGGCGCGGGGGCCCGGCCTCGAAGCGGGGCTGCCGCTGCTGGCGCAGGTCGGCGAGCGGACCGGCCTCCCTCTGCTCACCGACGTCCACGAGCCGGCCCAGTGCGGGCCCGCCGCCGACGTCGTGAACGTGCTCCAGATCCCGGCCTTTCTCTGTCGCCAGACCGATCTCGTCGAGGCCGCGGGCGCAGCTGCCGGGAGGCGGGGGGGCGCCGTGAACATCAAGAAGGGGCAGTGGATGGCCCCGGAGGAGATGGCCGCCGCGGTCGAGAAGGCCCGACTCGCCGGCGCCCCGGAGGTCGCCGTGACCGAGCGCGGGACCATTCACGGCTACGGGGACCTGGTCGTCGACATGCGCAGCTTCGCGCGCCTCGGGGCGGCTACGGGATCGCCGACCATCTTCGACGGCACGCACTCCGTGCAGCGTCCCGGGCGCGCGGACGGCGCCAGCGGGGGTGACCCCGAGCACATTCCGGCGCTGGTGCGCGCCGCCGTGGCCGCCGGGTGCGACGGGTTGTTCCTCGAGACGCATCCCGAGCCGGCCCGGGCGCCCTCGGACA
>JAHHMJ010000247.1 GCA_018678395.1 Gemmatimonadota bacterium
GCTCAAGCGCCTCAAGGTGGTCGATGCGCTGCGCAACTCGGGTGAGACGCACGACCTCCGCAACCGTCCCGAGTGGATGGTGATGGACGTCGTTCCGGTCATCCCGCCCGACCTCCGTCCGCTCGTACCGCTCGACGGAGGCCGCTTCGCCACGTCGGACCTGAACGACCTCTATCGCCGGGTCATCAATCGCAACAACCGGCTCAAGAAGCTGATCGACATGCGCGCTCCGGAGGTCATCCTCCGCAACGAGAAGCGCATGCTGCAGGAGGCCGTCGACGCGCTGTTCGACAACGGGCGCCGTTCGAAGGCGATCCGGGGTCGCGGCAAGCGCCCGCTCAAGTCGCTCAGCGACATGCTCAAGGGCAAGCAGGGACGCTTCCGGCAGAATCTGCTCGGAAAGCGCGTGGACTACTCGGGCCGTTCGGTCATCGTGGTGGGCCCCGAGCTCAAGCTGCACCAGTGCGGGCTGCCGAAGGCGATGGCCGTCGAGCTGTTCAAGCCCTTCATCATTCACGAGCTCGAGAAGCGCGGCGAGGCCGAGACGGTCAAGCGCGCCAAGAAGATCGTGGAGCGGAACGACCCGAAGGTCTACGAGGTGCTCGAAGACATCATCAAGGACCATCCGGTCCTGTTGAACCGGGCGCCGACGCTGCATCGCCTCGGCATCCAGGCCTTCGAGCCGGTGCTGGTCGAGGGGAAGGCGATCCGGATTCACCCGCTCGTCTGCTCGGCCTTCAACGCCGACTTCGACGGTGACCAGATGGCGGGCCACGTCCCGCTCTCGTTCGAGGCGCAGCTCGAGGCCCGCGTGCTGATGCTGTCTTCGAACAACATCCTGCTGCCGTCGAACGGTCGCCCGGTCGCGGCCCCGACGCAGGACATGGTGATCGGGTCGTATTACCTGACCAACCCGCCCCTCCGCGTGAAGGAGCTCGAGCGGGCGGTGTCGAACACCAAGCTGCCGAAGAAGGCCCGTGAGAAGGCCGAGAAGGAGTTGAACGATCTCTACGCCGCCGCGCCGCGTCTCGGCACGTACGGCGAGGTCGAGATGGCTCTGGCCCAGGATCGGGTGGAGTTCCACTCGCTCGTCTGGTACTGGTGGCCGCGCGAGTCCGACGACGGCGAGACCACCGGGCGCTGGCTGCGTACGACGGCGGGGCGGGTGCTGTTCAACAGCATCATCCCCGACGAGATGGGTTTCATGAACTACTCCTTCGGCAAGAAGGAGCTGGGGGATCTCGTCTTCGACTGCTTCACCGAGGTGGGGCTGTCGGCCACGACCGAGTTCCTCGACAACCTCAAGGACTTCGGCTTCCGGTACTCGACCATGGGCGGGATCTCCGTCGGGATCGAGGACATGGAGGTGCCGTCCGAGAAGCTCGAGATCCTGCGGGACGCCGACGAGCAGGTCGGCCGGTTCCAGCGCGCCTACGCGAGCGGCTACATCTCGAACGGCGAGCGCTACAACAAGGTCATCGACACGTGGACGCACGCGAACAACGACGTCGCGGACGCGATGGTGCGCCACCTCGAGCGGTCGAAGGCCGGCTACAACCCGGTGTTCATGATGATGACGTCGGGCGCTCGCGGTAACCGCGACCAGATGCGGCAGCTGGCCGGAATGCGCGGCCTGATGGCGAAGCCGCAGAAGAAGCTGACCGGAGGTATCGGCGAGATCATCGAGAGCCCGATCAAGTCGAACTTCCGCGAGGGCCTGACGGTGGTGGAGTACTTCATCTCCACCCACGGTGCCCGAAAGGGACTGGCGGATACGGCGCTCAAGACGGCCGACGCCGGCTATCTGACGCGGCGACTCGTCGACGTGGCCCAGGACGTCGTCGTCACGGTCGAGGATTGCGGTACGATCCTCGGTCTGGAGATGACGGCCCTGAAGGAGGGTGAGGACATCATCGAGCCGCTCGGCGACCGCATCGTCGGCAACGTGGCGCTCGAAGACCTCTACGACCCCATCGACGGCGAACTGCTGGTCAGCGCCGGGGGCCTCATTCTCGAGGAGACCGCCGAGGCCATCGAGGAGGCGGGCATCCAGGCGGTGAAGATCCGCTCGGTGCTGACCTGCGAGGCCAAGCGCGGCATCTGCCGCCAGTGCTACGGCCGCAACCTCGCCACGATGAAGATCGTGGATATCGGGGAGGCGGTGGGAATCCTGGCCGCGCAGTCCATCGGTGAGCCGGGGACGCAGCTGACGCTGCGGACCTTCCACATCGGCGGAACGGCGTCGCGTATCGCGGCGCAGACGCAGCGGAAGTCCAAGATCGAGGGCGTCATCAGCCTCGATCGTGTGGTGACCGTGGAGACGCCCGAGGAGGCGCGCATCGTCACGTCGCGCGAGGGCCAGATCGTGCTGAAGACCAGGGAAGGCCAGGTCCGCAGCCGTCTGTCCGTGCCGTACGGGGCGACGCTGTCGGTCGAAGAGGACCAGGTCATCCAGGCCGGCGAGCTGCTCTTCTCGTGGGACCCGTACTCCGAGCCGGTCGTGGCCGACGAGGCGGGTGTCGTCCGCTTCCACGACATCGTCGAGGAGCAGACGATGCGCGAGGAGCTCGACGAGTCGACCGGGCGTCGTCAGATGACGATCATCGAGGACCGAGACAAGCGGCTCCACCCGGCGATCCAGATCGTCGAGAAGGGCAAGAAGGGCACGAAGCTGCGCGAGTTCATCGTTCCGGTGGGCGCTCAGCTCACGGTGGGCGACGGGGACGCGGTGAACCCGGGGGACACGCTGGCCAAGATCAGCCGGGAGGTCTACAAGACGCGCGACATCACGGGCGGCCTGCCCCGCGTGGCCGAGCTGTTCGAGGCGCGGCGTCCCAAGGATCCCGCCGTCATCACCGAGATCGACGGGCGCGTGTCGTTCGGCGACATCAAGCGAGGCAAGCGCGAAGTCGTCGTCACGCCGGAGTCGGGTCCCGCCCGGACCTACGACGTGCCGGTCGGTAAGCACATGCGCGTCCACGAGGGCGACGCCGTGCGGGCCGGAGATCGCCTCAGCGAGGGTCCGATCAACCCACACGACATCCTGCGCATCAAGGGCCCCCGGGCCGTGCAGGAGTATCTCCTGAACGAGATCCAGGAGGTGTATCGTCTCCAGGGTGTGAAGATCAACGACAAGCACATCGGGGTCATCGTCCGGCAGATGCTGCAGAAGGTCCGCATCACGGCTCCGGGCGACACCGATCTTCTCGAGGGCGAGAACGCCGACCGGACGGAGTTCCGCGAGGTCAACCGCCAGGCCATGATGGACGAGAAGAAGCCCGCCCGCAGTGAGCCTCTGCTGCTCGGCATCACCAAGGCGTCGCTCACGACCGAGTCGTTCATCTCGGCCGCCTCCTTCCAGGAGACCACCCGTGTCCTGACGGATGCAGCGGTTCGCGGCGCGAGGGACGACCTGAAGGGCCTGAAGGAGAACATCATCATCGGGCACCTGATCCCGGCCGGAACCGGCATCCACCGGTATTCGGACGTGGAGTTCATGGTCGAGCAGGCCTATTACGACGAGGAGATTCTCCCGCTCTCGGAGCCGGGAACGGAGCTTCTCGAGGGCCTCGGATCGGAGATCGGCGTCGACTGACGCATCGATCGATCCACGAGGGTGCCGGGGGGTCGTCTCGCGCGTCGCGATGCGGCCCCCCGAGCCGTTGACACCCTTACTGCTCTGGGATAAGTTACCAAGCTCTGTCCGAACGGGCCCTTCGCGGGCCACCGGGCAGATTCAGCGTCCGCCACCAACACCGCAGTATGCCGACCATCAACCAGCTCGTACGGAAGGGCCGCAAGGCTGTTCAGAAGAAGAACAAGTCTCCTGCCCTCCAGAAGAACCCGCAGAAGCGGGGCGTGTGCACCCGGGTGTATACGACCACTCCGAAGAAGCCGAACTCGGCGCTTCGGAAGGTTGCCCGCGTACGGCTCACGAACGGCTACGAGGTGACGTCGTACATCGGCGGTGAGGGCCACAACCTGCAGGAGCACAGCATCGTGCTCATCCGGGGCGGCCGTGTGAAGGACCTGCCGGGGGTTCGCTACCACATCGTGCGTGGCACCCTCGACGCGTCGGGAGTCAGTGATCGCAGGCAGGGTCGTTCGAAGTACGGCGCCAAGCGGCCCAGGTAGGGAGATTCGAGATGAGCCGTCGTTCGAGAGCAGAGAAGCGGGACGTTCCGATGGATCCGCGGTATGGGTCCGAGGTCGTCACCAAGTTCATCAACGGTCTGATGCTGGACGGAAAGAAGTCGACTGCCGAGGCGATCTTCTACCAGTCGATGGACGCGGTCGAGGAAAAGGCCGGTCAGCCCGCGATCAACGTGTTCCAGCAGGCGCTGAACAACGCCAAGCCGGCGCTCGAGGTGAAGAGCCGTCGGGTCGGTGGTGCCACCTACCAGGTGCCGATCGAGGTTCGCCCCGAGCGGCGTCAGGCGCTGGCCATCAAGTGGTTGATTCAGTACGCCCGGGCGCGCTCCGAGCGCACCATGGCCGATCGTCTGGCCGGTGAGATCCTTTCCGCCGCGCGCGGCGAGGGCGCCACGGTGAAGAAGAAGGACGACACGCACCGCATGGCCGAGGCCAACAAGGCCTTCGCCCATTACCGGTGGTGATGTAGAGGGAACGACACGGAGCCGGCCCCCACGGGCCGGCCGAATTGGGGACACGCGATGGCCCGAGGGCCCTCTCCGGTTTCCAGGAAGCGCGGATTCGCGCGGCCTGCCGGAGAGTGGGCCGATGAGGATCCGCGCTTTCGCTTGGACATGACGAGATACTCCGAGGACCGGATAGATGCCTAGACAGACACCGCTCAAGCACCTCCGCAACATCGGCATCATGGCGCACATCGATGCCGGGAAGACGACCACGACCGAGCGGATCCTGTTCTACACGGGCCGGACCCACCGGATCGGTGAGGTGCACGACGGCGCCGCCACGATGGACTGGATGGAGCAGGAGCAGGAGCGCGGCATCACCATCACGTCGGCCGCCACCACGGCGCACTGGATCCGGGACGAGATCGACTACCGGATCAACATCATCGACACCCCCGGGCACGTGGACTTCACCGCCGAGGTGGAGCGGTCGCTCCGGGTTCTCGACGGTGCGGTCGCGGTGTTCTGTGCGGTCGGTGGGGTCGAGCCGCAGTCGGAGACCGTCTGGCGTCAGGCCGATCGCTACGGCGTGCCCCGGATCGCGTTCGTCAACAAGATGGATCGCGTGGGCGCGGACTTCGAGCACGTGGTCTCCATGATGCGCGATCGGCTGGGCGCCAACGCCCACCCGATCCAGTATCCGATGGGTGAGGGCGAGATGTTCACCGGCCTCATCGACATCGTTCGCGAGACCGCCGTCCACTACGAGGACGAGCTCGGTTCGAAGTTCTCCGAGCAGGAGATCCCCTCGGACCTCCGCGACAAGGTCGCCGAGCTGCGGGCCTCGCTCATCGAGGCTGCGGTCGAGCACGACGAGGTGCTTCTCGAGAAGTACCTCGAGGGCGACGAGATCACGACCGATGAGCTCATCGTGGCCGTCCGCGACGCGACCATCGGGGGGCATATCTTCCCGGTGTTCTGCGGCTCGGCCTTCAAGAACAAGGGCGTTCAGCCCCTGCTCGACGGCGTGATCGACTACCTGCCTTCGCCGCTGGACATCGAGGCGATTCAGGGTCACCTGCCGCACCACGACGAGACGTTCGAGGCGCGCGAGGCCAACGACGAGGCGCCGTTCAGCGCTCTGGCCTTCAAGATCATGACCGACCCCTACGTCGGTAAGCTGACCTTCTTCCGCGTGTACTCGGGCTCGCTTCCAGCGGGTTCGTACGTACACAACGCGACCAAGGACAAGCGGGAGCGCGTGGGGCGGATCCTGCAGATGCACGCAAACAAGCGTGAAGAGCGGGAAGAGGTGTACGCGGGCGACATCGCCGCGGCCATCGGGCTGAAGGACGTCAAGACGGGCGACACGCTCTGCGACGCCGATCACCCGATCATCCTCGAGGCGATGAAGTTCCCGGAGCCGGTGATCGCCGTCGCGATCGAGCCCAAGACCAAGGCCGACCAGGACAAGCTGTCGACCGGGCTGGGCAAGCTGGCCGACGAGGATCCGACCTTCAAGGTTCACACGGACACCGAGACGGGTCAGACCATCATCTCGGGAATGGGCGAGCTCCACCTCGAGATCATCGTGGACCGCCTCCGTCGCGAGTTCGGCGTCGAGGCGAACATCGGCCGGCCTCAGGTCGCCTACCGCGAGACGATCCGCCAGCCGGCCAACAAGGTCGAGGGCAAGTTCGTTCGCCAGACCGGTGGTCGCGGGCAGTACGGCCACGTGGTGATCAACATCGCGCCGGCCGAGACGGGGCAGGGCTTCGTCTTCGAGGACAAGATCGTGGGCGGCGCGATTCCCCGGGAGTACATCCCGGCGGTCGAGGCCGGCATGCGGGATTCCATGGACAACGGAATTCTCGCTGGCTTCCCCATGATCGACATCAAGATCGAGCTCGTCGACGGCTCCTACCACGACGTCGACTCTAACGAAATGGCGTTCAAGATCGCCGGTTCGATGGCCCTCAAGGAGGGTGTGCGCCGGGCCAAGCCCGTGCTGCTCGAGCCGATCATGGACGTCGAAGTGGTGACGCCCGCCGACTACATGGGCGACATCATCGGTGACCTCTCCTCCCGGCGCGGCCGGGTCGGGGGCATGACCGAGCGCGCCGGCGCCCGGGTCATCGGAGCCAGCGTGCCGCTGGGCGAGATGTTCGGGTATTCGACCACCCTTCGCTCGATGAGCCAGGGTCGCGCGGTCTACACC
>JAHHMJ010000284.1 GCA_018678395.1 Gemmatimonadota bacterium
GGGGGCGAGGTTCGCTGGACCGAGGTCGGCGAGCTGGCTTGATCGGGCCGGGGCGACCGGGGTAGGTTGGCCGCCTTCCCTCTCCCGTTCCCGAGGCACCCGTGGCGTCGTCGCCTTCGGTCTCCGACATCCCCGTGCACGACCCCGACGACCCGGCCACCGGAGCGGAGCGCGAGCTCCGGCAGTCCCAGCGGATGGAGGTGATCGGCCAGATGGTCAGCGGGGTCGCGCACGATCTTGCCAACATTCTGACCGCGATCCAGGGGTTCGCCGAGCTCGCGTCGGACGGCGCGCCCGAACCGGTGCGGGCGGTGATCGACGAGATCCGCGCGACCGCCGACCGGGGGACGGACCTCACCCGCAAGCTGCTCGCGGTGGGGCGTGCGCGCGATCTGCGGCCCCGTGCGGTGGACCTGAACGACTGCGTGGCCGAAGTCGGTGCGCTGCTGAGTCGAGTGGTCGGGCCCGATCTCGAGATCCGAACGCGCCTGATCGAGGGACTACCCCCGATTCGCGGCGTCGTGAGCGATCTCGAAATGGTCCTGCTCAACCTCGTTCTCAACGCGCGCGACGCGGTGGGGGGCGCGGGGTGGATCGAAATCGGGACCCGCATGGGCGCGCCCTCCGAGGACGAGCCCTGGCGCCACGTCGTTCTGTCCGTCGCGGATTCGGGTGTCGGCATGGACGAGGAGACGCTCGCCCGCGTCTTCGAGCCCTTCTTCACGACCAAGGACGAAGGGGTGGGCACCGGGTTGGGACTGGCGGTGGTCGCCGACGTCGTGCGTGATCTCGGCGGGCGCATCGCCGTGGAGAGCGCCCCGGGCCGCGGCACGACCTTCACCCTCCACCTGCCCGCGCCGGAGGATCTCGAGGCCGGCGGTGCCGACGTACGCCCCGCCCAGGCCGCCGGCGGAAACGAGACCGTCCTGCTGTGCGACGACGACACGGGGGTCGTGCGGATGCTGGCGTCCGCGCTGCGGAGGGTCGGGTATCGCGTCATCGAGACCCATGGCCCGCACGAGGCGATCGCGGCCTTCCACGAACGCGACGGACGCATCGACCTGCTCGTCACCGACGTGGTCATGCCGGAGCTGAAGGGCCAGGACCTCTGGGCGCAGCTGCGGATGGGGCGCCCCGAGCTGCCGGCGGTGCTGCTCTCGGGCTACACCCCCGATGGCCTCGAGGCGCAGGGGATCGACCTCGCGGGCGGGAAGCTCCTGCAGAAGCCGTTCAGCCCGGAACAGCTCCGGGTCACGGTGCGGGTCGCCCTCGACGAGAACCTGCTGCCCGGTTGAGTCCGCGGCGGTCGATCCGTAGTCTTCCCCTCGGTACCGCGTTCGTGGAGTGGTGCCGTCCCCCTCACCGGACGACCGATGGCGCGTATCCTCTGCGTGGATGACGAGGCTGGAGCCCTCGAAGTCCTGAAGGAGACCCTGCGGAAAGCCGGACATGAACCGGTCGGGGTGCGGAACGTCGATGCGGCCCTTGCGGTGCTGGGCCGGGGCGGGGTCGATCTCATTCTCTCCGACTACCGCATGCCGGGGACCTCGGGCCTCGAGTTCCTCCAGCAGATCCAGGAATCCGGACTCGACGTGCCGCTGGTCATGATCACGGGCCACGCTTCGGTCAACCACGCCGTCACCGCCATGAAGGCGGGGGCGATCGACTATCTCACGAAGCCCATTCGCGCGGGGCAGTTGGAGCTGGTCGTCCAGCAGGCGCTGGAGCTGGTCCGTCTGCGTCGACAGAACCAGGCGCTGCGAAGTGAGGTTTCCGAGCTGCGGGCGGGCCACGAACTGGTGGGCGAGAGCCGGCCGTTCGAGAAGCTCATGGACACCATCCGCGCCGCGGCCCCGACACGGGCCAGCGTGCTGCTCCAGGGCGAGTCCGGGACCGGGAAGGAGGTCCTGGCGCGGACCATCCACGAACTGAGCGGACGCGACGACGGCGCGTTCATCACGGTGAACTGCGCAGCCATGCCGGAACACCTGGTCGAGAGCATCCTCTTCGGGCACGAGAAGGGCGCTTTCACCGGAGCCGTGAAGCAGGTGAAAGGGGCCTTCGAGCGGGCGAATCGGGGAACGCTCCTCCTCGACGAGATCTCGGAGATGCGGCTCGACCTCCAGGCCAAGCTTCTGCGCGCGCTGCAGGAGAACGAGTTCGAGCGCGTCGGGGGCACGTCGCCCGTTCGGGTCGACGTGCGTGTGATCGCCACCACCAACCGGGATCTGCCGCGGGAGGTCGACGAGGGGCGGTTTCGCCAGGACCTCTACTACCGCCTGAACGTTCTACCGATGCGCGTACCCGCCCTCCGTGAACGGGGCGACGACATCGCGCGCCTCGCCCAGTACTTCGCGAGGAAGGTCGCGCGCGACCTGGATCGGCCCACACCCGCGTTCACGCCGGAGGGGCTCGAGCGGTTGCAGACCTACCCCTGGCCCGGCAACGTGCGCGAGCTCGCCCACGCCGTGGAGCGTGCGGTGATCCTCGCGCAGTCACCCGAACTGGGCCCGGAGGCCTTCGACCTTCTCGGCGACGCTCCGTCGGGCCGAGGGCTCGGGGTGCCGGAAGGCGCCGTCGTTCTCGAGTCGCTCAAGCTGGAGGACGCCGAGGCGGCGCTCATCGAGGCTGCGCTCGAGCGCACCGAGGGCAATCGGACCCGCGCTGCCGCGCTGCTCGGCATGAGCGTGCGCACGCTGCGCTCGAAGCTCAACCGCGGGGCCTGAGGCGCCGACGCACAACAGGGCGCCCGGCAATCGCTGCCGCCTTGGGGCCGGAAGAATCTTCCGGTTCGGCGAGATCTGCCCCCCTCCGACCGGTCCGCTCGTGGCCCGTCACCTTCTGAAAGCCACCGCATCATGATCTCGGGAGAGATCCATAAGCGTCTGATTGTCAGACTCTTATGGCTGCAGGTGTAGGTTGCTGCGCCGCAGGTGTCGCGTCGATGCGACGAGTTGGAACGGCCGTTGCTCATGGAGTCGTCGTGCAACACCTCCAACCTCGGCACGGTGGCCAGATAATGAAGGATCAAGCGGAACTGTGGCAGCGGATGCAGGAGAGCGATCTCGTAGCCCGCGAGGCGCTTCTCGAGTCGCACATGGGCCTGGTACGCCATGTCGCCCTCAAGCTCGCCCGCAGCGCGGGCCCGGGCGTCGAGACCGACGACCTCGTCAGCGCCGGCGTGGTCGGCCTGATCCAGGCGGTCGAGTCCTACGAGCCCGATCGCGGCCACGCCTTCAGCACGTTCGCCGTGCTTCGCATTCGCGGCGCGATTCTCGACGAGTTGCGTCGACTGGATCCGGCACCGCGCTCGGTGCGCAAGAAGCAGCGGGCGCTGCAGAAGTCCGAGTCGTCACTGCGCCAGTCGCTCCAGCGTGAGCCCACGCCTGCAGAGGTCGCTCGGGATCTCGAGATCGGGGTCCCCGACCTGCACAAGTGGACCGATGCGGTGGCGAGAACCCACGTGGTTTCCCTGCACGAGCCTCGCACCGACGACACGACCGATACGCGTTTCGACGTGATCGCCGACGGAAGCGGGGAGGAAATCGAGGATCGCATCAACCGTGCCGAAGAGGTGGCCCTGCTCGGCAACTGCATGGAGCGCCTCAAGGAGCGGGAGCGCCAGGTCCTCTCACTGTACTACTTCGAGGGACTCCGGCTCGCCGGGATCGCCGAGATCCTGGGGGTCACCGAATCGCGGGTATCGCAGATTCGGCATGCAGCCATGACCACGCTCCGCTCGATGCTGTCGCTCCACGGCGTCGAAGCTTCCTGACCGGCTGATCGAGACACGGGGAGCCGCCGTGGAGACCGACCGTCTCGCGGATGCGCTGAGTGAAGAGGTCCGACTCCTCACGGAGCTGGCCACCCTCTTCCGGGCTCAGCGGCGTGCGCTGATCCAGGCCGACGCCCCCGCCGTCGACGGGACCGTGTTCGCGGTGCGTCGCATCGGGAGCACCCTGGGCGAAGCGCGCCGACGGCGCCGGATCCTGATCGGTGCGGTCACCGGCTGGGAGGACGCCGGCCTCTCCGACCTGGACGACCTCTTGGGTGAGCGGATGTCGCTCGCCCTGATCGAAGCGCGAGGGAGCCTTCAGGCGACGGCCGCCGAACTGCGGCGGGAGATCGATCTGAATCTCGCGATCCTGCGATCGCACCTCGCGCGCGATGAAGACCCCTCGGCCCACGCGCTCACCTGTGAGTTGGGCGAGGCCATTCGCATCGGCGACGACATCCGCGTCGTCGTGCGGGCGATCGAGGACAGCCGTGTCGAGATCGCCATCGACGCGCCCCAGGGAGTGACCATCGAGTCGGAGAGGCCGGAGCCGGCTCGACTGTCCGACTCCACCGATCCGCCGCTGTGACCTGACGGCCCCGCTCGGAGTCGCCTCCTGCGGAGATGCCCCGGGTCAGCCTATCGACGGGACGGTGATCCGCACGGCGTCGTCGATCCACTCCACTCCGAAACCCGCTTCACGGGCTTCGACGAGCAGACTCGCTCTCGAGCCGACGCGTCCCGTGGTCGCCGGGTCCACCGGCGATGCGACCTGCGGATCCGTCGCCGAGAAGAAGGTCAGGTCTACCCCACCCCCTTCGGAGCCGATGCGGAGGGTCATCGAATCGACGGTCGTCCCCCCGGCCGCCGCGTCGGCGGCGAGCAGCAGGACCCGGAGGGCCGATGCGAAGTCGATCGACACGGCCGGCAGGTCCCTCGGAGCGAGGCGCTCGACCGTCACGTCGTGAAAGCGGGGGTGCTGCCGGAGCGCCGCTTCCCAGCCTTCGAGCAGGTCCGCGAGGCTGGTGGGATCGCTCGTCGGTGCCGGATCGCGAATCAGCCAGCGCAGCTCCCGCAGCAACGCCTCCATCCGCTCCAGGCTGCCCCGCAGATGCTCGGCCGGACCGTCGCCGGCGGAGACGGTGGGGCCCATGAGCGACAACCAGCCGAACGCATTCGTCAACTGGCCGTTCAGGTCGTGGCAGTAGCCGGCCAGCACCCGTTCGGTCGCGGGTGGATGCGGTCCGGCGCCCTCGGGATCGGGGGTGGAGCCGCCGCCGGAGTCCTGCTCTCGGTCGCTCATGACACCTCCGCCATGGCTTCGATGCGGTCGAGGAGGGCGGGGAAGTCGAACGGCTTTCCGACCACCCGAGGATGACGAGAGAGCTCACCGAGACTCGGCACGTCGCCCGTCAGGAGGAGCGCTCCCCCCTTCGGAGGCCCATCAGCCTCGCACTCCCGCCAGAATGCGACTCCGTCGCGAGGCATGCCGGCGTCCACGAGCGCCACGTCCGGCGCTTCGTCCAGGAGGAGCGCCCGTGCGGTGTCGGTGTCCGCTGCGGCGAAGACCTGATGGCCCCGACGCTGGATCCAGAGGGTCAGCGCGAGCCGCAACGAGGGGTCGTCGTCGGCCACGAGTACGCGCAGGGCAGCGCCGTCGGAGGTCATGAGCCGGGTGGGACGGAGGACGTTCGGGGACGCGCGCATGGAGCCGCGAGCCACGTCGACACACTACCCGTTCGGTGCCTCGACGCCAACCGGAGCGGGTGCTCTAAACCTTCCGGCGACCTCTCCGATACTCGCTTGTGAGGTTGGAACCGAGGACGCAGGCGGACGGAGAAGCGAATGCACGTGGACGGCAAGGGCCCGAACGACGGCCCAGGACCCGAGGGGAATCCCGCGGGCGAGTGGGGCGCGTCCTCCGGGCTCGGAGCCGACCGGATGGACCGCGTGCGTGCACGGCTCAGGTCGGGCTTCTACGATCGACCCGAGGTCCTGGCCCGGACTGCCCTCCTCATCCTCGAGTCCGGCGACCTACGAGGTGCTCCTTGAAACGACGGTTCAGCCTCTCACGCGAGCTCCTGCGTGAATCCGACGATGCCCTGAGGTCGATCCTGGGGCTGCTCGAAGACGTGGTCCCCGTCACGATCGACGGGACGGCCAACGCTCTCGACATCCACCTCGCTCTCGGCGCGCTGGACGAGCTCTACGCCGATGACCGTGAGGCTTCGGCTACCGACAAGGGTGGCTTCCGTGCCGCAGCGCGCTCCGCGACCCGCCTCGGACGTAGAGGCGCTCTGGGCGCGTAGTCAGCGGACCGTGAAGGTGACGGTATCCACCACCCAGGGATCGAGCGGCACGTGCACCCCGTCGGCCACGACGGCGATCAGGCGGTGCTCACCGGCGGCGACGTTCTCGAACACGTACTCGGCCGACCCGTCACCCATGTGGACGATCTGGTCCGGAACCGCCGGCACCGGCTGATCGATCGGGGTCAGGTCCGCGTCCAGATAGAGGTGGTGGTGCCCGGTCCCCGAGGTCGTGTCACCCGCCTGTACGATGCGCACGCCACTGACGGCGAGACGTACCGTGACCGTGGAACCTTCGACGGTCGCTCCATTCGCGGGCTCCACGATGTCGACCGAGGCGAGCGTCATCGTCTCGGCCCCGGCCGCTTCATCCTCCATCGCACCGTCGGCACCAGACTCCGGGGGAGCCTCGCCGCTGCAGGCGAGGAGGAGGCAGGCGAGGGCGAAGACAGGGAGCGTGCGTCGCATGATCCGTGGGGTGGAGGGAGCGGGACACCAGATCCGCGAACCCCGGCGAACCGGGTCGGTTCCGGTGTCCCGCCTCGCCTCAGAAGACCGTGCGGCGCGGACGGACCTTCAGGAGGAAGAGCCCTTCGCGCATGCTCGTCACGATGACGGTGCCGGACTCGAAGAAGGGATAGTTGCTCCACGAGCCCGCGAACCCGGGTGCATCCTCGCCCGTGGGCACCGTGTCGAACCACGCCACCTCGACCGGGTTGGCCGGGTCGGAGACGTCCAGAACGCGAAGCCCGCTCACGTAGTTCGACTGGTACATCAGGTCACCGGCCACGTAGAGGTTGTGGTCGGACGCCGACGTGGTCCCGAGGTGCTCGGTCACCAGCACCGGGTCGTCGAGATCTTCGATGTCCCACACCAGCGTGCGGGTGCGGGGCGCGATGCCGGAGAGCTCGTCGAGCTCGTCGTTCATGAAGAACCAGCGGTGGTCCTCGCTCACCCAACCCTGGTGCAGGTATGCGGAGTTGGGATACCGAGCCGCCGCGATCGCGACGGGGTTCTCCTTGTCGGTCACGTCGGCGATCGACAGCGCGTTCTCGTTGGCGCCGAAACAGATCTCGCGTCCGGCCCAGTCCTCGTCGGGACCGTGGTAGGCGATGCACTGTGCATCGTGGCTGTAGCCCGTGCCCGCGCTGCCCGTGTTGCCGTCCTGGAAGCAACCGGCGAAGGTCGGGTTCCTGGGATCGCGCAGGTCGATCATGTGCAGGCCACCGCCGCAGGTGGTCCCGCCCATGGCGCTGCCGACCGCGTAGCCGAACCCGCTGTCCTCGTTGATGACGATGTTGTGTGCCGAGGCGATCTCGGTGTAGACGCCGTCCTGCTCGAAGGTCACCGGCGCCTCCTCGGCGGTGACCTCGCGCAGCCGCGTCAGGGCGAAGATCTGCATGCCGTGGTTGCCGGCTCCGTCGGCCACGATGTACGCGTGGTCCGCGTAGACCTTCATGTCGCGCCAGATGTTCGACACGCCCGTCTCGCTGAGCGGCAGCTCGCCGGCGTAGAACGGCGCGGCGGGGTTGGTGATGTCGACGAACGCCATGCCGTCGGTACGGCCGACCAGGGCCCACTCGTGCCCGGTCTCGGGGTCGGTCCATCCCCAGACGTCGTTGACCATGACGCCGCGCTCGGCGCCGAGCGACGACAGCGGGACGAATGCGGCGAGGTCGACCGCCTCGCAGCCGAAGCCCGCCACCGATCCCTCGGCACAGGTGAGCGGCTCTTCAGCGGCGATGAGATCCCGTGTCCGCATGCGCTCGGTTACGGGACCACTGCGGGTCCAGCCCTCCGGCCCGCGCTCCAGGACCTCGCCGATGCCGGCGAAGATCGAGGCGCCCGGGGCGCCGACCACGGCACGATCACCCGCCCCGGCGATCGCCATTCCGTAGAAGTCCTGGCCGCTGCCTTCGTAGGTCAACCGCTGGGACTCGCTCCATCCGTCCTCGCCGCGCGAGAGCACGATCACGGTGTTGGCGAAGGGCGCGCCCACGAGCACGTCGTCGCCGGCGCGGGCCATCGACAGACCCAGTAGCGCCTGAGGACTCGGGAACGCCTCCACGGAGATGGGACCCGCCGACGTCCACGCACCCGTCTCGTCGGCGACGAAACGAACCACGGAGCCGGTGGTCGCCGACGCGATGGGCGCGCCGAGAAGCACCTCGCCGTCGAGCAGCACGCCGCTCAGGCCGAGGCCCGCCGGCACGGCGCCGCCCATGGGCAGCGTTGCGATCTGCTGCCAGCCGTCCATGGCGCCCGAGAAGAGGTAGCCGACGCCCGGCTGGAAGCCTCCCCCACCCTGGAACGCCTCGAGGCCTGCGCCGGGCGCGGTGACCAGCAGCATGTCGTCGCGCGCATCCAGAACGCTGCCGAAGCGGCTGCCGGCGATCGTCTCGTCGGGCGCGACCCGTGCGCGCTCCGTCCAGTCGTCGACGCCGAAGCCGACGACCGATCCTGCCCCCTCACCGGCGCCTGGGGCGCCGACCCACAGCATGCCGTCCGACCACGCCAGGGCCTGACCGAGCGCATCGCCGGCAGCGCCGTCCGCCAGCCGCAGGGTTCCGGCCTCGGCCCAGCCGTCCCCGTCCCGCGTGAACACGGCGACGGCGCCTCGGCCCTCGGAGGCCCCTGGTGCGCCGACGGCGAGCCAGTCGCCCGAGATCGCCAGCGCCTTGCCGAAGCCGTCGCCGATCGTGGCCTCGGACCAGGACACCGCCGATACCTCCTCCCATCCGTCCGAGCCCTGCTCGAAGACGTGCACGAGGCCGAGCGACGCCGGGGGCATCGGGAAGAACGGGAACTCGTCCGGGCTGCCGACGAGCAGTCGGTCACCGTCCATGGCTACGGCGAAGCCGAAGCCGGCCATCGCGTTCGACGAGGCCGAAGCGGGTCCGTCGGTGGTGAACGGCAGCGGCGCGGTCGCGGCGTCGCTCGAGCGGCCGGGCTCGGCCGGGGCGGCGAAGGCTGGAACCACCGTGCCGGCGAGGCCGACGAGGGCGGTGGTCACCAGGGACAGCACGGGAAGGGTACGAGCCATCGTGACGTTCTCCGGAAGTGAGTGGACGACGATCCTACACGGACGATGCGTGGGGGTTCTCGGTGCCGCGGCCTGACGCGAGCTTTCCGCTCGGCCGGGCGGCCGACCCCTTCTCTTCAGTCCACTCGAGGCGCATCGCCGTGCACGGACTCGAGGCATACCGGGACATCATCGACGACTGGGACGCGTTCGAGCGGTCCCTCACCCGTCCCGAACCGACCACCCTGAGGGTGAATCGGCTGCGCACCGACGTGCCCACCGTTCGCGCCGCGCTGGAGTCGGAAGGGTTCGTTCTGGAGGCCGTCGAAGGGCAGCCCTGGTTCCTGCGGGTGGTGGACGCGCCACGCAAGGTGTCGGACACCTTCGGCCACTGGGCGGGCTGGTTCTACATCCAGCAGGCGTCGACCGGCGTCGCCGCGGGTCTCCTGGGTGCGCGACCGGGTGAGCGCATCCTGGATCTGTGTGCGGCTCCGGGTGGGAAGACCCTTCACATCGCGGAGTCGCTCGAAGGACGAGGGTGCGTCGTCGCCGGCGAGGTGAACGAAGGTCGAATCCGGGCGCTGCTCGGCAACGTCTATCGATTGGGAACCCCGAACGTCCTGGTGGTCTCGGGGGACGGACGCCAGTTCCCCGCCGGTGCCACCTTCGACCGGGTCATGGTCGACGTGCCCTGTTCGGCACTGGGGACCGTGCGCAAGAAAGGCGGGAGGCTGCCGACTCGCTCACGCGCGTTCATGAAGAAGATCACGCGGGCGCAGGAGCGGCTGCTGCGGCGCGCGATCGACCTGACCCGGCCTGGAGGCGTGGTCCTCTACGTGACCTGCACCTTCGGGCCCGAAGAGAACGAGGCGGTGGTCTCGCGCGTTCTGGCCGATGCACCGGTCGACCTCGAGCCGATGACGCCTCCCGTGCCCCACGCGCGCGGTGTGACCGAATTCGCTGGCGAGAGCTTCGATCCGCGCCTCGAGGGCGCCGTACGGATCTACCCGCACCACCTGGACTCGGGCGGGCTCTTCCTCTGCCGGCTGCGGAAGCACGGCCCCGACGAGGCGGTGCGCGGGTGGACTCCGGTGCCCGCGGTGTTTCCGGGGGATCCGACCGAGCCGGATCCGGAGCTGTCGGTTCGGGCCACGCTCGACCTGCTGGCGAGCCACTACGGCGTCGCTGCCGCGGCGGGCGTGGATGAGGGGACGGCAGGTGGGGCGGCGACGGCCGATCCGGCGGAGCCGACCCCCCTGGGTCGTTGGATGCGCCGAGGAAGCAACCTGTGGCTCCACGGACTGGACGCCTGGCCGGTCGATCATTGGGAGCCGGGTCGGCACTGGCGCGTCGTGGCGCTCGGCCTCAGGGCGGTCGACCTCTCCGGAGACGGCCCGCCGCGTCCCACCAACGATCTGCTTCAGCGCCTCGACGACCAGGTGACCCGCAATCGGGTGGACCTCACGGCCGAGGAGTGGCGGGGACTGCTCGACGGGCGGAGAACCGACATCCCCGGGATCGAGAGGGGCCATGTCGCACTCGGCCTCGAGACGCCGAGTGGGCGGCACGTCGTCGGCTGGGGATTCGTGCGCGACGGGCGCCTGAAGGACCACATCCCTCGCGGGCGTCGGAAGTGGCTTCGCAACGTCGTCGCCGACTGACTCAGGTCTGAGGGATGGTGACCTCGACGGTCGTCACCTCGGTGCCTCCCGGCACGCGGAGCCGGATCCGGATGCGCTCGCCCGGCAGGGTCTGCGGGTAGACGGTCCGATAGGCCTCGACCAGAGGGGCCAGATCGAATCCGCGCGTCTCTGACGGCAGAGCATCGCAGGGGTCGTCGCGGCCTTCGTGCGTGAACCAGCCGATGGTCTGCACCGGGGCCGACTCCATCCAGATGTCGCTGAACCGGAGGTCGATCTCGTGGGCCCGGCATCCGCCGGAGTAGGTGACGGTCGCCACGAGTCGCTCACCCTCGACGCGAACGTCGCTCACGTCCAGTGCGTCGCCCGGGCCGTAGCCGGGTGTGACCCCGGCTCGGTAGAGAGCGGGCACGGTGTGTACGCCGAGATCGAGCAACCGCTCGACGAGCTGCGCAATCGCAGCCGGGAGAGTCCCCGCGTCTCCGAGTACCCGCGCCGAGCGCAGACCGTCCTGGACCGTGAGGTCGAAATGGAAGAAGTCGCAGCAGGTGCCACCGTAGTCCTCGTCTTCCAGACCGGGAAGACCCGCCGCACGGGTCTCGAGCACGAGCGACGCCCATTGATCGGCGCCGAGCGCCATGGCCGCCGGGGCAGGATCGGGGCAGAAGGCGGTGCAGTCGATGCGGACGAGCCGGTCCACGCCGTCCACACGGATCCGGTAGTCGACGCCCGCGATGCCTCCGGTGACGCGGAGTTCGAAGCGGACTCCGGCCGTGTCGCCCGGTCCCGTGACCGACGTGGTGCAGCCCGCGCCGGCAAGCACGATCAGCGCGCCGAAGATCCTCGCGATTCGTCGGATTGTGTGTCTCATGCCCTGGAAACGAACGACGTGGGGCGCTCGTGACGCGTCTGGCCCCCGCCGTGGGTCAGGAGGCGGCGGTCTCGCGAGCCGGCAGCGACCGCAGGAACAGGTACATGGCCTCGAGCTCCAGGTCGGTCATGCGCTGGGCCGCGGGCATCACGAAGGTCATGGGCTCGAGAACCTCGGACCCGTCGGGGCGGACGCCCTCCCGCATCAGACGCACGAACTCTTCCAACGTCCACTGCGAGAGGCTCCCGGCGGCGGTGAGGTTGGCCGCGGGCGCCCAGTTGGGGTCGCCGCCGATGTCGCCCCCGGTGTAGTCCTGCTTGTGGCATCCCACGCAGGTGGCGGCGAGGTGGCGACCGAACTCCACACTCGCGGTGGCTGTGGGCGGTCGGGCCACGTGCGGACTGTCGTGGTCACCGATGCGGTCGGCCGAGAACTGCCAGATGCCCCGAGCGACGAGCATCTTCCCGATCGGCCCGAGCGCCACGGCGGTGACCTCGTTGTCGACCGGCGGAAGCGAGCCGATGTGGGCCACGATGTCGGACAACTCCTGGTCGGACATCCGCTGGAAGTCCGCGGCGGGCATCATGAGGCGTCGACCGTCGGGGGCGACGCCGTGCCGGACCGCGCGATCCCAGTCGGCCGTCCCGTAGCCGGTGACCACGCTGCCCGCGCCGCCCGTGAGGTTGGGCCCGAGGAAGCGTCCCATCGGCATCGCGTCCATCATCACGCCACCACCGAGGTTCTCACCGTGGCAGTCCGCGCAGCCGTAGCGCGCATGGACCAGGTGCTCGCCCCGCTGGATGGCGGCGGCCCGCACGTCGTTCCCCGTGCCGCCGGTCTCTCCGTCGGTCGCGAACTCGCCGTCTGCCGTCGGCCCGGCCTCCGGCGCCGCTTCCGGATACGGCACCGGGAAGTCGACGTCGTGGACCTCGACGGTCTGTTCGAAGGCCTGCGCCGTCGCACTGGAAGCCCAGGCGTAGCCGGCCGCGGCCAGGATGGCGACGAGGAGGATCAAGCCGATGGCGATCTTCAGGAAGGTCTTCATGGCGGAGTGGGCCGAAGGGGAGGGGACCGAAGGCCGCGGATGCGACCAGTGTTCGCGCGGGAGCGTCGTCGTGCAAGCGTATCGAGTGGGGGGCGGATGGCCGCCGGTCCGGCGCAGCTCGTGCTCAGCCCCGCGAATCGGCGAGGCCCGTCGGCCCACCGGGCGGCTGTGCCTCCACATTCCGGAGCGTGTCGACGAAGGCGGCATCCGAGGGGGCCAAAGAGAGGTCGCGAAGTTCCTCGGGGGCGAACCACGCCACCGAGCTGTGCTCTCTCGCTTCGGGTCGGCCCACGACCTCGGCGACGATGAATCGGATCACGAAGGGGCTGTCGGGATCACGCGCCTCGAACAGCGTGGAGCCGAGCCGAACCAGGGTGAGACCGAGCTCTTCGTCCAGTTCACGGGCCGCCGCCTCGTGCCAGGATTCGCCGGGGTCGAGCTTCCCCCCGGGGAACTCCCACAACCCACCGTGCCGCTTCGCCTCCGGGCGGCGGCCGAGCAGGAAACGGCCGCGTCTCTCGATGACGGCGGCCACGACCGGGATCGTGGGATCGGGTGGGGCATCCATGGCGCGGACGGTCGGGTCGTGAGTGCGCTTTGGCAAGCAGAGCGGCCGCTCCGCCCGTGGCGTCCCGGCGCCGCCCGGCCTACTTCTTCATCAGCCCGTGGTTTCGGGTATCGCATCCCCGTCGTCCGCCCTTCACTCGAGAGTCGGCCCGTGATTCGTCGTACCTGCTCATCCGTCCGTTCGTACCTGCGCCCGCTGACGGGCGGTCTGGTCGCCGGGCTCATGGCGACCGCCGCGCCGCTGTCCGCGCAGTTGGACTCCGTCGAGACACGCATCGCCGAGGCCGTCGCCGCCAACCAGGAGGCGGCCGTCGCCCTGCTGCGCGAGACGGTGGACATCAACAGCGGGACGCTGAACGCGGCGGGCCAGCGTGCCGTCCACGACGCCATGGCACCGCACTTCGAGGCGCTGGGTTTCGCGGTCGAGTACGTACAGCCGGCGATCCCCGACCGCGGCGGTCATTTCGTGGCGCGCCGTGCGGGTGATCGGGGGCCGCATCTCCTGCTCATCGGCCACCTGGACACGGTCTTCGAGGAAGACAGCCCGTTCCAGAGCTGGGAGATGGTGAACGACTCGGTGGCCCGCGGGCCGGGTGCGGCCGACATGAAAGGCGGCAACATCGTCATCTGGTCGGCTCTCGAGGCGCTCGATGCGGCCGGTGCGCTGGACGGCATGACGATCACCGTGGTCATGACGGGTGACGAGGAGAGCCCCGGGCGGCCCCTGGACGAATCCCGTCGGGCGCTCGTCGAGGCCGGTGAGGCCGCCGACATCGCGCTCGGCTTCGAGGGCGGGACCCCGGGGCTGGGGGTGATCGCTCGGCGCAGCTCGAGCTCGTGGCGCCTCGACGTTACGGCGACCACGGCGCACTCCTCCGGCGTATTCCGCGACGGCGTGGGCGCCGGAGCCATCTACGAGGCCGCCCGGATTCTCGAGGATTTCTACGCCGAGATCCGGGGCGAGGAGAACCTGACCTTCAACGCCGCCACGATCGTCGGGGGGACCGAGGCGACGTGGGATGCCACGACGGCGCGGGGCGAGGCGTTCGGAAAGACCAACGTCGTCCCGCCCACGGCGGTGATCACCGGTGACATTCGCACACTCACCGACGAGCAGCTCCAGCGCACGCGACGCTCCATGCAGGCGATCGTCGCTCGCTCGCTCCCGGGCACCTCGTCGGAGATCACGTTCCGCGACGGCTACCCGTCGATGCCTCCGACCGACGGCAACCGCGCACTGCTCGAGCTGTTCAGCGAGGTGAGCGTCGATCTGGGCGGGGGCCCGGTGGAGCCGTTCGATCCCGGCCAGCGTGGCGCGGCGGACGTGTCGTTCGTCGCGTCCGTCGTCGATGCGGGTATCGACGGCCTCGGACCCGAGGGCAGCGGATCCCACACCGTCCGCGAGACCGTCAACATCCCGTCGCTGGCCCGGGCCGCCCAGCGGGCCGCCGTGCTGATGTACCGATTGACCGGCGAGACCCGCGCCTGGTGACGAGACCGCGTCAGCTGCCGTCGATCTCCACGAAGACGGGGTTCGTGTAGAACCAGAGATCCGACCACGGGTCCTCTCCGCGAGGGTCCGGTTCGGGCTCCGGTTCGTCCCCATTCGTGCCGCGCACTCGCAGGTAGAAGTCGGCGGTGACGTTCTCGATCACGAACGACATCTCCAGCATCTCGCCGTCGCGCGACCAGTCGGCGTCCGTGAAGCGCGCGGCCACGGCGGTCGTGGGGTTGGTGTCGGTGGTGCGGTCCGCGACCCGACCGGTGATGTCGCCCGTGATCGCGTCGATGCGCGACACCGTCGGGCTTCGTCCCCCGTGGTTGGGGGCCTCCGGATCGCGCACGCGGATCGTGACGCGAACGTCCTCTCCGGCCCGCACCCGCAGCGTCCCCCCGGTTTCGGCCCGATCCCCCGAGGCCTCCGCGGTGACCCACGCCTCCGAGACGAGGTCCCCGAGCGTCACGAAGATGCGTCCGCTGCGGATGCC
>JAHHMJ010000143.1 GCA_018678395.1 Gemmatimonadota bacterium
GCCCCGGGCCGATCGGTCCTCCTGCGAACCCGCCGCGCGGCGGGCCCGCGCTCTCCGACGCCACCTCAGGAGTCGGCGGGCGTTCCGATCGTGATGCGGCGGCTCTTCGCCTCGGGAGCCTTGGGCATCCGCACCGTCAGGATCCCGTGCTCGAAGTCGGCCGAGATCTGGTCGGCGCGAACGGTACGCGGGAGCGTGAACGAGCGCTGGAAGCTGCCGTAGCTCCGCTCCCAGAGGTGGACCTTCCCGCCCGGCTCGCCCTCGGTGCGCTCCTCCTCCTTCTCACCGCGGAGGGTGAGAATGTTGTTTTCGACCTCGACCTCCACGTGCTCCTCGGTCAGGCCGGGCAGCTCGGCGGTGAGCACGAGCTCGTCCGCGGTCTCCTCGACGTTGACGGCGGGAAGCCAGCCACCCGCGCGGGACGGGGTCGGGAAGTCGTCCCCGAAGAGGCCGAGACGGTGGGTGAGGGCGTCGAATTCGCGCCAGGGGTTCCGGTTCGTCCAGCGAGTGATGGCCATGCTTCGTCTCCTGTCCAAGGTAGGGGTCCAACGGATCGACTTCGGTCGCACACCTCGGCGACCGCCGCTCACCGTGGAGAGCAACCCCCGTGCCACCCCACTCGACGCTCGAAACTGCCAAAGTGCACGGCCCGTGCGGCTTATGGACGCCTTGCTCTGTCGCCTCGACAGTTCGAGGACGGGGCGTCTGCCATTTCTGCAGTCGTACGAGCATCCGACCGCCGGAACCCGGGAACCCGGCGGGCCTCCGGGGCTATATTCCGGCAGACTGTCGCACCCGGCAGACTGTCGCCCCGCCAGCCCGCCGCCCCCGCCCTCCCCGCGAACACCCGTGTCGATGTCGCCGTCTCCATCCGTGGATGCTCACACGAGAGAACGCATTCCGGTCGCCCTCCTCGGCGCGACGGGAACCGTCGGGGCGCGCCTCGCGCAGCGCCTGACCGACCACCCGTGGTTCGAGTTGGTCGAGGTGGCGGCATCCGAGCGCTCCGAGGGCTCTCGACTCGGTGAGCGCGTGGCGCCGGACGCTGCGCTGCACCCGCGCATCGCCGGACTGACGCTGCGCTCACCCACGGCCGACTTCCGCTCCCACCTGATTCTGTCGGCCCTCCCCAGCGGGGCCGCCCGTGCGGTCGAAGCCGAACTCGCGGCCCGCGGGCACCTCGTGGTCAGCAATGCATCGGCGTACCGGGACGATCCCCGGGTGCCACTGATCGTACCGGAGGTCAACGCCGACCACCTGGCGCTGCTCGACACCGTCCGGGAAGCGGCAGCGGGAGAAGCGGTCCCGGCGCCGGGTGGCGGTATCGTCACCAATCCGAATTGTGCGGTCGCCGGGCTGATGCCCGCGGTGGCGCCGCTGCACCGCCGGTTCGGCATCGAACGTCTCATCGTGACGACGCTCCAGGCCATCTCGGGTGCCGGTCGGCCCGGCCCTTCGGCCATCGACCTGGTCGACAACGTGGTGCCCTACATCGGGGGAGAAGAGGACAAGATCGCCGCCGAGCCGGCGAAGATACTGGGTCGGGTCGAGGGCGACCGCATCGTTCCCGTTCCGCTCTCGATCAGCGCGACGGCGACGCGGGTCCCGGTCCTCCACGGGCACCTCGAGTCGGTCTCGGTGCAGCTCTCGACTCCGGCGAGCCCCGATGAGGCCCGCCGGGCATGGCGGGAGTTTCGGGCGCCCGAGGCCGTCGCTCAATTGCCCTCGAGCCCCGAGCGGGTGGTCGAGATCGCGGACCACCCCGATCGCCCTCAGCCCCGGCTCGACCGCGACCGCGGCTCCGGCATGACCGTGACGGTCGGACGCATCCGGCCCTGTCCCGTCCAGACGCTCCGGTTCCTCGTGCTGTCGCACAATCTGGAGCGGGGGGCAGCGGGGGCCGCGATCCTCAACGCCGAGCTGGCCGTCGCCGACGGCCGGGTGCGCTCCCAGCTGTGACCGGCGCACCGCCTCGGCTCGACGGCTCCGGCGCCGGCCCACTGGTCTACAAGTTCGGTGGGTCGTCGTTGGCCGACGCCGACCGGATCGCCCACGTCGCGAAGCTCATCGCGGCCGCCCCCTCCCCGCCGGTCGTCGTGGTGTCGGCGGTGGCGGGGGTCACCGACCGGCTGGCCGAGCTCGTCCTCGCCCGCACCCGTGGTGAGAGCGCCGCCTCCGGCCCACTGGCGGCAGGCCTCTCGTCGCTTCGCGAACGGCACCGCACCCTCGCCCGGTCGCTCGCGGCCGGGTCCGATGCCGACCCGCTCCTCGAGCGAGTCGATGCGATCTTCGACGCCGTCCTGAGCGATCTCGACGGTCTCGATGCGGGTCGCGGCACCGGTCTCGATGCGGGTCGCGGCACCGGCCTCGATGGGGGCGCAGGGGCGGATCGCATCCGGGCGCTGGGTGAAGATCTGTCGGTCGAACTCGTCGTCCACGCGCTGCATCGGCTCGGCCGCGAGGCGCGTGCGGTCGATGCGCGCACCGTGGTGCGAACCGACGGCGCATTCGGTTCCGCCCGCCCGAACGTCGACGCCATCGCCGAGGCCGCGGAGTCGTGGCTCCGGCCGGTCGTCGCGCACGGCGAAATCGCGGTCATGCAGGGGTTCGTGGGGGCAGACGCCCAGGGCCGAACCACCACGTTGGGCCGGGGTGGATCGGACTACACGGCGGCGCTCGTGGGCGCGGCCCTCGATGCCCGGGCCGTGCACATCTGGACGGACGTCGACGGCGTCCTCTCGGGCGACCCGCGCGCGGTCGAGGCGCCGCGTACGCTGGAGCGGCTGGGCTTTCAGGAGGCGGTCGAGCTGGCCCATTTCGGGGCGCGGGTCCTCCACCCGGGCGCGGCCAAGTACGCCGTGTCCCGCGGCGTGCCGGTTCGAATCCGGAGTACCTTCGCGCCCGAGAGGGCCGGGACCCTGGTGCTCGACGACCGCTGGGGGCCCCCCGAGATCGCCGCGGTGGCCTTCAAGCCCGGTGTCGCACTCATTCAGGTACGCTCCCACCCCAGTGCCCTGCCCTACGGCTTCCTCGCCCGCGTCTTCGGAGTGCTGGCGCGCCACGAACTCCCGGTCGATCTCGTGGCCACTTCGCATACGAGCACCGCCTTCACCCTCGACGCCGACGCCGATGTCTCGGGCGCCGCACGCGAGCTGGGGCACTTCGCGGACGTGACCGTGCGTACCGGGCTCGCGACCGTGACGGTGGTCGGCCACGGCCTGCTCGAGGAGCCGGGCATCGGCGCCCGGGTCTTCCAGGTGGTGAACCGGAACCGTGTGCACCT
>JAHHMJ010000626.1 GCA_018678395.1 Gemmatimonadota bacterium
CGCCGGTACGGTGCTCGAGGTCGGGGCGCGGGAGGGGGACAGGGTGGCGGCCGGCGACGTGCTCGTCCGGCTGGACGACAGGGAAACCCGGGCCGCGGTGCTCGAAGCCGAGGCTGCCCTGGCCGAGGTCCGTGCCACCGTGACGCGCGCCATTGCCGAGGCGGAGCGTGAGTCGGCTCAGGCGCAACGAGACCTGGAGCGCATCCAGGCCGTTCGCCGCACCGGCGGTCTCACCCAGCAGATGGAAGAAGAGGCCGAGATTCGCGCGGCCGATGCCGCCAGCCGGCTGGACGAGCTGCGCAGCGGGATGGATGGAGCCTCCGAACCCCCCGCCGTCGTGACCGCCCAGGCTACCCTGGAGAGAGCGCGTGCACGGCTCGAGCTCACGCGGGTCCGGGCTCCCGGGACCGGCACGGTGCTGAGCCGGGGGGTCGAGCCCGGAGACGCCGTGGCTCCGGGTCAGGCCCTGCTCGAAATGGCGTTCGAGGGACCGACCGAACTGGTGGCGTTCCCTGCTGAAGAGAACCTCGGGCAACTTGGATTGGAGGCTCCGGCGACGGTGTCTGCCGATGCGTTCCCGGACCGGATCTTCGAGGCGTCGGTGTCGCTCATCGCGCCGGCAGTCGATCCGACGCAGGGTACCATCGAGGTCCGGCTGGCCGTGCTCGACCCTCCGGAGTATCTCCGGCCGGACATGACCGTCTCGATCAATATCGAGACTGGCCGGACGTCGAACGCGTCCATCCTGCCCGCCTCGGCCGTGCGTGGGCTCGGGGGCGGCGAGCCGTGGGTCGCGGTCGTGAAAGAGGGAAGGGTCGAGATGCGGCCGGTCGAGGTCGGTCTCGTGACGGGTGCCCACGTCGAGGTGCGGTCGGGGCTTGCGGCCGAGGACTTCGTGGTCGCAGAGGCTGCAGACGTGGAGGTCGGGCAGAAGGTTCGGATGAACTCGGTCACGCCCCGACCGTAACCGGCATGCCCTTCGAGCTTCTGGTCGCCCTCCGCTTCCTTCGGGAGCAGCGCCTGCAGACCATCCTGATCCTGCTGGGGATCGGGGTCGGTGTCGGCGTGATCATCTTCCTCTCGGCGCTGATCACCGGACTCCAGGTGAGCATCATCGAGCGGACCCTCGGCAGTCAGGCTCAGGTTTTCGTGACTCCGCAGGAAGAAGCTCCGCGAGTCCACTCTCTCCCCGCGGGTGTCCTCCAGGCCGTGACGGTCGAGCGCCCTCCGCAGCGTGTCCGTTCGATCGACGGGTGGACGGACGTGGTGGGGGCGCTCCGTGGTACTCGAGGCATTACGGGGATCGCCCCGACCGTGAGTGGACCCGCGATCGCGGTCCGCGGCCAGGGCTCGATCGCGTTGTCGGTCCGAGGAATCGAGCCGACCAGCTACCGGGCGATCGTCGATGTGGACGATCGTCTCGTCGAGGGTGACCTGGACCTGACGGGCTTCCGCGCCGTGGTCGGAACGGAGCTCGCACGAAAGCTCGGCGTGGAGGTCGGTGGGACCATACGGATCCAGACGGCGGGAGACCGCGGGGGCACGTACTCCATCTCGGGGATCTTCGACTACGGCTCGGTGACCTTGAACGAGAGTCTGGTCTTCGTGTCGCTCCGGGGAGCCCAGACGCTCTTCGGGCTCGAAGGGGGTGTTTCGGCGTTGGAGATTACCACCGACGAGATCTTCGAGGCGGATGCGTTGGCCGCGAGGATTCGGGATCGCACCGGTCTCCCGACCGAGAGCTGGATCGAGCAGAACGGGGATCTTCTCGTGGGCCTACGCTCGCAGAGCATGTCCAGCATCATGATCCAGGTCTTCGTCATCCTGGCGGTGGCCCTGGGGATCGCCAGCGTTCTGGCGGTCTCGGTCGTCCAGAAGAGCCGCGAGATCGGGATCCTCCGCGCGACCGGGACCCAGACGCGATCGGTGACGCGCATCTTCCTGATCCAGGGCGCCGTTCTGGGCAGCGTCGGATCGCTCGTCGGGATCGGTTTGGGAACCTTCCTGGCGTTGTTCTTCGCTCGCCTGGCGACCAACCCCGACGGCTCGGCGCTCTTCCCTGTGGCGCTCACGGCCGTGCTCTACGGGCGCTCGGTGGCCGTCGCTTTGATCGTCGGACTTCTCGCGGCGGTTCTGCCCGCGTACAACGCCAGCCGGATGGACCCCGCCACGGTGATTCGCAATGGGTGATCGCGACGCCCTCCTCGAGGTCTCGGACGTGCGGAAGACCTATGGAGAACGGGTCGTGACCGAGGTGCTCAAGGGCATCGACCTCGAACTGAAGCGGGGCGAGTTCTGCGCCCTGACCGGCCCGTCCGGCTCGGGGAAGACCACCCTCCTCAACCTGATCGGCCTTCTGGATAGACCGACGAGTGGACGGATCGTGCTGGATGGCCAGTCCACCGACCCCCTGACCGACGTAGAACGCACCGACCTGCGGGGCTCGGAGCTCGGGTTCGTCTTCCAGTTCCACCACCTGCTCCCGGCGTTCTCCGCCCACGAGAACGTCATGATGCCGCTCGTTTCGCGGCACGGGCGTCCGGCTCGCTGGATGCGTGAGCGTGCAAGCGCGCTCCTCGATGAGGTGGGCTTGTCGCATCGCGAGCACTACAAGTCCACCGACCTCTCGGGGGGAGAGCAGCAGCGCGTGGCCATCGCTCGTGCTCTCGCCGTCCAGCCTCAGCTCGTGCTGGCCGACGAGCCGACGGGCAATCTGGACTCCGAGTCCGCCGAGCAGGTCATGCAACTGCTCCACCGCTTCAACGAGCGCTCCGAAACCGGCTTCCTGATCGTGACGCACGAGGCGTCGATCGCCGATCAGTGCCGTCGGATCGTGCACATGATCGATGGCGTGATCGATTCGGATACGGGGGACGCTCAGCGACCCCGGACCGCTGCGGCTCCGCTCGAATCGCTCTGATCCGATCGATCCGGTCAGGGGGGCACAGGAACGAGAGACGTCGAGGTCGGACACCCGTGTGCCCAGGGTTCCTCGAGACTACCCCTCCAGCAATCCCTTCACGATCTCGACCACCTCCCCGGCCACCGCGTCGACGTGGTCCGCCCCGCGGAAGCTCTCGGCGTAGATCTTGTAGATGTCCTCGGTGCCCGAGGGGCGTGCAGCGAACCAGCCGTTCTCGGCAACCACCTTGAGGCCGCCGATCGGCGCGTCGTTGCCGGGCGCGCGGGTGAGCTTGGCGGTGATCGTCTCGCCGGCGAGGGTGTCGGCGCCGACGCTGTCCGGCGTCAGCG
>JAHHMJ010000650.1 GCA_018678395.1 Gemmatimonadota bacterium
ACGCCGACATTGGTGGCGTCCGGGTTGAGAAGCCGCGACGTGGTCTGCGCGGCACCCACCAGCTGAGGGTCGGAACCGTATTCGAAGCGGACGGTGGTCGAGGCGCCCGCGGCGCTCACTGCGGCGCCGAGTCGGGCGGACCCGAGGCTGGGGAACGTCGTGGGCAGCGACGCAACGATCGGCGCGCCCGGCGCCGGGTTGCCGGGGCCCGGATCGGGCGGTGCGACGGGCGTCGACCACGCCGAGCAGGCGTCGTCGTCACAGGCGCGAACGCGGTACGCCGTCGTGTTCACCGGAGGTGCCGGGTCGGTCCAGGCTGTGATGTCGGCTGCGACCGAGCCCACGATCGAGCCGGGTCCGCCGCCGGCGGTACGCTCGATCTCGAATCGGGTCTCCCCCACGCTGTTGTCGGTCCAGCCGATCCGGATACCGGCCGGCGGGACGCGCTGTGCGGTCAAGCCCGTGGGCGCTGCGAGCGCCCCGGGAGTGGTGAACGAGAAGATGTCGCTCACGGTCCGCCCGAGCGCATTCTCGGCGATGATGCGGAAGTAGTACGTGGTCCCGGGGGTGAGTCCCGTCAGAGAGGCCACGACGTCGGATGGGTTCAGGCCCGAGCGGTTCTGACGGGGTGTCTCCACCGCGTCCGCCAGCTGCGGATCGAGGCCGTACTCGAACCACACGGTGGTGGGCAGGCCCTGGGGATTGACCGTTCCGCCCACGGTGCCGCCGGTGGGAGTCACGCTGCGGGTGCCGACGGTTCCCACCGTCGGGGGGTCGCTGACCGTGATCTGCGCGATCGCGGATACGCCTTCGTGGGTGGCCGACACGTCGACCTGACCGACGGACACCGCGAGCACGCGGCCGGTGTCGTCGACCTCGGAGATGCTCTCGTCCTGGGACTGCCAATCCGAGACCCGCCCCGGTACCATGCTGCCGCCGGCGTCGTAATAGATCGGCGCGAGCTCGACGGACTCCCCTCGGCGGAGGGTGACCGAGGCCGGGATCATCTCTGCCGACACCACGACGGCGCGCACCGGCGCCGGCACGGACTCCGTGACACTCTCGAAGGTGGCGGTCAGTGCCCCCTGACCGTCGGCGAGCGCTTCGGCGACATAGCCTCCGCCCGGCAACTCGCGGACCGCGAGCACGTCGGGGGTCTGCGAAGACCAGGAGGGCCGGGCCGAGGGAATCTCGTCACCGGTTGCGAAGAGCACGCGGCCCTCCAGCGGGAACGTCTCGCCGAAGGTCGTGAACTGCGGGATCTCCGGCACGTCGAGGCCCGACGGAACGGGCCGCAGCTCCAGAGAAACCTGGCTCTCCTCGCCGGGGATCAGCGTGAACTGGTCCTCTCCCAGGAAGAGATCGTCTCCGCCGCGTCGAACGCCGACTTCTATCGAAGCGTCGACCGGACGGCCCGACAGGTCGACGTCGAGCGAAGCCCGGATCGGGCCGCCTCCCGCGGAGACCGGGATAGCGTCGTCGTACAGCACGCGGCCCCCGTCCCGCTCCGTTACGCGGATCTGCAGCCGGTCCGCCTTGTCGAAGGCCCCCTCCGCTCCGTCGACACCCTGCAGCGCGATGATCGCGACCCGAGCATTGCCTGCGGCGGCGGGCTCATGCAGGAATCCGTCCGTGCATGCCGCCGCCGAGAGACAGGCGAGCGCCACTGCGGCGCCACGCGCCCAATCCGTCCGAATCATCCAGCGCCTCCGAAGCGAAGTGCGAGCCCGAACTCGAGGCCCGTGAATGCGGTCTCGACGCTCTCGCGAACCTCGAGGTTACCGATGTGTGCGCGCACCGATGGGACCATGACGGCGGTACCGACGGGCAACTCCACGTCGAGTCCGACACCGAGGTCGTAGCCCTGCTCCACACCGTCGTCCCGCCGAAACAGGCGGGCCTCGATGCGGGGCTGAAGGATCGCTCGACCGACGCGGCTGCGCATCCCGCCGCCGGCGAGGATCAGGTCCTGCGAGGACAGCGTGCCGTCCGACGACAGATACGTCCCCTCGTCGCGGCTGTGGAAGATGCCGTAGACGAGGCCGGTCGACTGGGCGCCGAGGGGGAAGCCGATGCTGCCGAGCACCTCGAAACGGTCACCCGCGCGGAAGAGATTCGCGTCGTCGGCGAGATCGTCCCGGTGGCGGAAGAGGCTCACGCGCAGCGTCCCCTTGGTGCCGGTGGCGATGGTCCCGTCGACGGCGGCGACGAGGCGGAGCACGTCTCCCGGCCGATACGCGAACTGCTCGGCATCGAGGGGCGAGTACTCCCGGCGCACGAGATAGGACGCCGACAGGCCTACGCCGAGGGGGCCCACCACGTGCGCGCTCGAGGCGGACAGCCCCACGCCTCCGCCGGTGCCCCAGTTCGAGATCGCGAAGGGGAGCAGTTCCGATGCGACCGCCCCCGCGACTCGCGATTCGGACAGCGTTTGCGTCTCCACCCCGGTAGGCAACAACGCCACGGCCGACACGCTGGTCGCACCGCTGCGGCCGCTCACCGTCAGGGTGACCTGCGTGTCGGTGAGGCCCTGGATCGACAGTTCACCGCGATCGGGATCCTCGAGGCGGCCATCGGCCCAGGTTCCGGCGATGCCCAGCGACACACGCTCGCCCAGCCAGGCGGTGCCCGCGAACGGGATCGCCATCACCGTGATGGACTCGACGGAGGCCGCCGACGGATCGTCGAAGCTGTAGCTCTGGAAGAGCACGCCGGCGCCGACCTGCGCCGATTGAGCAGCGAGGGGGCCCGCCGCCAGTACCACGCCGACCGCAGCGAGCAGACCCTGCGAGAGCCGGCTCACGATCCACCTCCCGGGCGGGGAATGAAGATGATCACCGTGCCCCTCTGAGGAGAGATCGGCTCACCACCGCCGACCTCTTCGAACGGATCGCGCCCGCCGACGTCCGGAATGATCTCCTCGATGGGCATGTAGGTGCCCCGTCGATCCAGCCAGAGCTCCCACGCGGAAGGGCGGAGAAGCTCGCCGCCGAGCGCGGCGAACTCGTCGAGGTCGTCTTCCTCGGCTTCCTCGAGATCCCTGGCCTCCTGAAGGGCGTCGATCGCGTCCTGGAATCCCGGGTCGAGGTCGACCGCTTGCTCGTAGGCCTCGCGGGCCGCGCTGTACTGCCCGGCGTCCTGCGCTTCGAGCCCCAGTCCGAAGGCGATCAGCGACTGCAGGCTCTCCGTGCGGCGTCGACCCACCTGCTCGCGCTCGGCGGCCGTGAGCTCGATGCCGATGGCATCGAAGAGCCCCAGGGCCAGCTGCCCTTCGGCCTCGAAGAAGCGCTCGAGGGCCTCTTCGACCTCGACCGGCGTCGGGTCCGCTCCGCCGGCCGCTGTCTCCAGGACCGCCGCTGCCAGGGAGAGGCGCTGGGTGTCTCCACCCACCTGACCCTGGACCAGATGCTGGGCCTGGAGCATGCGGCCACCCCTGACCGCGGTCGCCGGATCGACCCGGTCCTGATCGGTCAGCGAGATCTCGTCGGCGAGCAGCTGGACCTGAAGGCGCTCGAGGACGGTGAGGCGTCCGGTGGCCGCCATGTCGGTCGCCAACATGTGCGTGAGCGCCCGCCCCAGCGACGACTGCGTGGGATCGGCTCCCCGGTAGACGAACGGGAAGATCGCCAGCGTGCCCGGCGTCGGATCGGCGTCGGACAGGGCGGCTTCGCTCGCGAGCGCGTCCTGGACACCGACCTCGACGAGCTGACGCCGCAGCCAGGTGAGGCGCTTCCGGACCTCGTCCCGAAGCGATTCCGCCTCGTCGAGCGCCATGAACCGCTCATAGATCCCGACGGCACCGGCGAGATCTCCGGATTCCTCCAGCAGAACGCCCTGCAGGTGCAGGCTCGGTGCGTGATCCGGCGTTTCGGACAGGGCCTCGTCCACGACCTCGGAGGCCTCTGTGGCGCGCCCGCCGGAGCGGAGTGCCGAGGCGAGCCTCCACGACAGATCCGCGTTGCCCGGATCGGATGCGAGGGCCATTCGAAGTTGGGGCGCGGCCTCGGGCGGCGGCGCGACGACCCCTCCTCCGGACGTGGCGCAGCCGGAGAAGACGAGCGCGGCGGTGCAGCCGGCCAGCAGGAGCGACGGTTTGCGGGGCATGGACGGGGTGCCAAGGGGGGGACAAAGGGCCCCCAAGATACGCCGCCACCGTGGCTTGCGCCATGGAAACCGAAGTGCTTGCCCCGGCCGGGGGACCCGGTGAACGATGAGGTGTACCAGAGAACTCGTGAACCCTGCTCCACCGACCCCGCGCCCCCCCACGATCATGCCCAAGACACTCCTGGCGGTTTTCGCGCTCGTGGCTTTCGCCACCCTTCCGTTCGAACTGGCCGGCCAGGACGAGACGGACCTGCGTCCCGGGATCGCGGTGATGCAGTTCGAGAACGCCGGCTCACACGGTGACGACGCCGAGGCCGAGGACTTTGCGGCGCTCGAGGTGGGACTTCAGATCATGCTCACCACCGAACTGTCGCAGAACGGGGCGCTCCGGCTCGTGGAGAGAAGCGCCATCCAGGATCTGCTCGCCGAGCAGGACCTCGCGGTGCAGGGCCGGGTCGACGCGTCGACGGCGGCCGAGATCGGCCGCCTCGTCGGCGCCCGCTACATGGTGCTCGGCAGCTTCGTCGACATCTTCGAGCAGATGCGCATGGATGCGCGGATCGTGGATGTCGAGACGGGCGAGCTCCTGCGGGCACGCGGCATCCAGGAGCAGCGTGAGGAGATCTACCAGATTCTGGTCGATCTCGCGGCTGCGATCACCGAGGGACTCGAGTTGCCGGAGCTCGACGCCGAGATCGCCGAGGAGCGCCGGGAACAGGAGCTTCCGATCGAGGCGGTTACGCTGTTCTCCCGTGCGGTCCGCTTCGGAGATGCGGGGCGCACCGAGCAGGCGCGCGAGATGTTGCAGCGCGTGACGACGGAGTGGCCCCACTTCGAGGACGCCCAGGAGGCTCTGCAGCAACTCCCGACGGGCTGAGTCAGCCCTCGCCCAGAAAGGCGAGAAGTCGAGCGGCGGGCACCGCCACGAGGCGCTGGGGGTCTCCGGATCCGAGCGCGCCGAAGAGAACTCCCAGAATCGTCCCGTCGGCGTCGACCACGGGACTGCCGCTCGCACCGGCCGCGCCCCACCCTTCCAGCTCGAGGCGGTCCTCGCCCACCTCGATGAGGCGACCGGCGGTGGCGACGGCTCGGGGGAGTGGGCCGGTCGCTCCCGCGGGCTCGGTGCCCGGGAAACCGACCATCAGGACAGGCGTTCCCCGAGCGAGCGTATCGGTCCGCGCGTTCAGCTGCGTCACCGTGGGGTTCTCACCGCGGAGGTTCTGAATCCGCAGAAGCGCGAGGTCGTCTCGGGGCGACATGCGTTCGACCTGAGCCGGCCACACCTGTGGGCTCCCCGAGAACTGAACGCCGACTCGCGACACGCGTCGGTCACCGTCGGCTCCGGCGACGACGTGGCGGTTGGTGACGATCCGGCCCCGCCCCTCGATGGCGAAGCCGCTGGCGACCGAGCGCTCCCCATTCGCGAACTCGGTGTACACCATGACCGCGGCCGGCCGGATGCGACCGAGCAGCGCGGGGGCATCCAGGGCCGCGGCTCTGCGCTGCCCCGAAATCGTGGCCGTGGCGTCGTCGATCTGCGCGCGCAGGTCCTGCAGTTCGCGCTGGTCCGTTTCTCCGGCTTCTGCCAGTGCGTCGAGGCGCCGCTGGAACGCCTGGACTCGGCGGCGGGAGTCGAGCAACGCGTCGGCCAGGCCCTCGACTTCTCCCTCCAGAGCGTCGACGGCGGCGTCGACCGCGGCATCGTCGGCCGCCAGAGCGCTGTCGATCCGGGCGACGAGGGCGGTGCGTTCCTCTTCCCAGTGGGCCCGCTCCGCCTCGCGGGCCCGGCCAGAGGCGACCAGCACGGCGGCGATGGCCACGAGGCCGAGCGCCGTGGCCCCCACGGCCATGCGAGAGGGGCCCTGCCGGAACTCGGGAGCCGCGGCGCCGGGTGCCAGCACTTCGATCTCCGGGCCCTCCCACCCGAAGCGGATGGTGCGCCCTGGTGCGAGCGGCACCCAGTCCTGGATCCGGTCGCCGTCGACGAAGGTGCCGTTGCGGCTGTCCAGATCGCGGACCCACCACTGCCCGTCTCGTCGCTGGAGACGTGCGTGGCGTCCCGAGACGTGCAGGTCGGACTCCGGGTCGAAGCGAAGCCCCACGCCCTCGGCGCGTCCGACGTCGACGACGTCTTCGCGAAAGCGTCGGACTTCACCCGCGCGACCACCCGTACGGATGCGGAGGTGAAGCGCCGGTGCATCCGGGGACGCGCCGGGGCGGCCCACGATCAGCCGCCCTCCAGGGCCATCGGGTTGCGACGCACCAGCTCCCCGTCGACCGGAGGAGACAACGCATCGCCTTCGAAGCGCGCCAGGATGACGGTGATGTTGTCGGGCCCGCCCCGGGCGTTGGCGAGGTCCACGAGCTCCTGCCCGATGCTCTCCAGGGGCAGCGGACGAGACAGGATGCGGCCGATCTCGACGTCGTCCACTTCACCCGAGAGCCCGTCGGAGCAGAGAAGCGCGACATCTCCCTCGCGGAGGGACTGGTGGGTGAGGTCGACGGTCACCTTGGGAGTGCTGCCCAGCGCCTGCAGGATGAGGTTCGACCGTCGGTCTGTCCGCACCTCATCGGCGGCCAGTGCCCCGGACTCCCGCAGCATCTGCACGACGGACTGGTCGCGGGTCAGCTGGGTCAGGACCCCCTGCCGGAACAGGTACGCGCGCGAGTCCCCGACCTGCCCGAGCAGCAGGTGGGTGTCCAGGACGCCGACGGCGGTGGCGGTCGTACCCATGCCTCCGAGGTCGGTCTCCCGGCGAGAGCGGTCGTAGATCAGCGTGTTGGCCTGCTCCAGCGCGGCTGCCATGTGCCGGGCGAAGTGGACGGGGATGCGGCGCCGTTCCGTGGCCCACTGGGTGCTCATCATGCCGTGGATCACCCGGATCGCCATGCCGCTTGCCGTGGCCCCACCGGCGGCCCCCCCCATGCCGTCGCACACGAGCAGCAGCCCGCCGAGCTCGCCGACCGGGAAGGCCTCGGGTCCGTGTACGCCCGGTCGATCGTCGCCTCCGTGCAGGAGCGGCCCGTTCGGGTCCCGATGGCTCAGATCCGCGACCAGGAACTGATCCTGGTTCTCGGAGCGCCGCTGGCCCGGATCGGTGACGGCGACGACCTCGACCCGAACCTCCCGTCCCGGCAGCAGCCCGTTCAACGGATCCCTCCCGCGAGTCGCAGAAACAGCGCGTAGTCTTCATTCACGGGATCCAGCACCGTGGCCCGTCTCGCCCAGTTCAGCGATTCGTCGGCATTCCCCGCGTCCCCGTACCGCTGGGCGAGTACGAATGCGGCGTGTGCGCGGACCCGATCGGGGAGGTCGGCGCGATTCCACACGACCATCGCGCTGTCGGTGACCACGCCGTAGGTCGATGGCTCGAGAGCGAACTCCATGCGCTGCAGCATCTCGGAGGCCTGGTCCGCCCCGAGGATCGTGCCGGTCGGCGGGACCGCCTCGGGCGGCTCGGCTGGGCGGGCCTCGGTATCGCGAGTGGATGCCGGCGTCCCCGGCACGTCGTCCTGCGGGGTGACCTCGCCGGCGCGAGTACCTGTCCCCCCGGCCGGGGGGACCTCGGTGTCGACGGTGTCACCGGCTGCGGACACGTCACCCCTGGTCTCGGAGGAGACGTCCTCGCCGGCGTCCGTGGGGCCCTGTGCCGTGACCTGCGATCCGGTCGTCGGGGCCGACGGCTCGTCCGCGCCTCCTCCGCCGACGAACTGGATCAGACCATAGCCGACCGCCAACACGGCGATACCGCCCACGACGAGCGGAAGCGCCTTGCGGCCCGCCGCGGCCGGCTTCGCGGCGGGCGCCGCACCCTGACCGTTCAGCGGTGGCGCGCCCACACGTGTCTCGGGCACCGCTCCCGGAGGTGTTGCCTCGGGCGTGGCGGCGCCTGCCGCGGGGGTGGCTGTCGCCGCGCTCGCCGCCGCCGAAGGGTGCCGAGCCGGTGCGGCCGCAGCCTTCGCGCCTCGGAGGGCGGCCGTGAACTCGCCGGCCGAGGCCGGTCGGTCCTCGCGGCGGCGTTCCAGCGCGTGATCGACGGCGGCCTGGAGGGCCGCAGGCACGGCCAGGGAAGGCGCGATGTCGGACAGGCGCAGCGGCTGCTCGGTCAGGCGCTCGACCATGAGGTTCTGCGTCGTGGTCGAACGGAAGGGCAGTTTTCCCGTGATGATCCGCGCGAAGACGAGCGCGAGCGAGTAGACGTCGCTCCGACCGTCCAGCGGGTCGCCGGTGAGCTGCTCGGGGCTCATGTACTCGGGGGTCCCGACCACGAAGCCCGTCCGCGTGACCTCCGAGCCCTCGCCCTCGGCCGAGCCCTTGGCGATATCGAAGTCGACCACCTTGACGTGGTCCCGGCCCGCGCGGTCACGCGTGAGCATCACGTTGCCCGGCTTCAGATCGCGATGGACGATGCCGAGATGGTGGGCGGCGTCGAGAGCGTCTCCGATCTGGCGGGTGATCTCGATGCCGCGTTCGAGGGAAACCGGCCCGCTCTCGTCGATGACGTCGGCCAGCGAGACGCCGTCCACGAATTCCATCGCGAGGAACTGGTGGCCCTCGTCCGTGTCGCCGAAGTCGTAGACCGTGCAGACGTGGGGGTGGTTGATCGCCGAGGCATTCCTCGCGCCCCGCAGAAACCGTTCGGTGGCGGCCCGGTCGTGCTGAATATTGCCCTGGAGGACCTTGATCGCGTCGTGGCGACCGAACCGGAGATGTTCGCCCAGATAAACCGACCCCATCGCCCCCGCACCGAGCCGGCGCAGGATCCGGTACCGACCGGCGAGGACCGTCCCGATCAGGGGGTCTTCGGGCGGCGCTCCCGGAGGCGGGGCGGGAGGGGACCCTTCCACGGGCTCAGAGGCCGTCGCCGAACGGGGAGGAGCCGCAATTGGGGTCCTGC
>JAHHMJ010000175.1 GCA_018678395.1 Gemmatimonadota bacterium
GCCCTAGTCTCATCGCGCACCTGCCGCGGAGGGAGCCCCCGGTCTTTCCCCGCGGTCGCATGACTCGGCATTGGAGGGGAGGGGTCGATGAAACAACTCCTGATGGTCGCTCGACTGGCCGTCGCACTGTGCCTCTTGTGGATCGCCCCGCTCCACGGCCAGGCGAACGACCCGGCGAACGCGGGTGGCCAGCCGTCGGTCGAGCTCCCCGATCCGCTGGAGCGCGTGCTGCGCGACTACGAACGCCATTGGAGCGGGGGCGACGCCGACGCCCTCGCCGAGCTCTTCGTCGACCAGGGGTTGATCGTGAGCGGTGGCAACTGGATCCGCGGCCGAGCTGCGATCCGAGAGGCCTATCAGATCGCCTCGGGGCCGCTGCGCCTGCGCGCCATCGAGTACTCCACCGACGGAAGTGTGGGCTACATCGTGGGCGCGTACGGGTATGGCGACGAACTGCCCGTGGCCGATGCTGGGCTCTTCACCCTCACCCTCCGGCGGGACTCGCAGGGACGCTGGCTCATCGTCTCGGATATGGATCGCGGGGCGATCGGAGGACCCTGAGTCCCCGACCTGGTTGGGCCCAGCGGAGGCGGGCGGGGCAGGGGGCTCGCGACGTCGGGGAACCGCTATCCGTTGCCCCCCCATCCGCTCCCTCAGCACCTCGTCGATCCGCTCCCGAAGGGTCTCCCCCTGGCGGTCGTCTTGATCTCCGCCAGGAAACGTTCGGCCCCGACGATCGCCGCCAACTCCGGCTTGAGCACCTTGAGCGCGACCTTGCGCTCGTGCTTCAGGTCGTCGGGCAGGCAGACCGTGGCCCGCCGTGGAGTCCTTCGCGTCGCGATCCCCACTCCTCGAAGAATCCGTACTAGGAGGTGACTGGACACGCGTCCGGCCACCCGTCCGTCTTCGAGGAGTTCGTTGTATGCATCGCCTGTCCGGCCTCATGCGCCGATTCGCCCCGGGTTGGGCCCTCGCCATCCCCGTGGCATCGGCGGTCGCCGCCTCCCCCGTGCTCTCCCAGGAGCCCGAACCCCTCACCGTCGTTTCGCCGGCCCCTGGAGGCTTCATCGACGACGACACACCGATCGACCTGCGATTCAATCGCGCGGTGCTGCGGCCCGTCGAGCGGGTAGCGGTCTTCGTCGACGACGTCGACATCACCGATCTCTTCACCCGCCGCGCCGCAGGCATGCGCTACGATCCGCGGGTCCTGCCGTTGGCCTCGGGGGAACACGAACTCGTCGTGTATCGTGTCACGACAGAGGGATGGCAGGAAATCGATCGTTTTGCGCTACAGGTGCGGACGGCGCTCGGCTTCGATACCAGTCGAACCGACCTGTCGGCCTCGGGGTCATGGTCGACTCGGGTGGCCAAGTCCTTCGACCCGGAGGACAATGATCCTGGTGAGATCCCCGGCAACGTGGATCTCCAGATCGGACTCGACATGGAGCAGGCCCGCGGAGACACCCGCATCAGCACCCGGGGGTCGGTCGTGGGAGCGACGGAACGCGAGTATGCCCTTCGATTCGGCGAGCTCTCCGATGACGCTCCCCTCTTCGACCTTGCCGACTATTCGGTTCAGGCCGCCCGAGGTCCGGTCGAACTCGCCGTAGGTCATGTTTCGGCGGGCGAACAGCGCCATCTCATCCAGGGATTCGGAGCCCGTGGGACGACCCTGGCGGTGCATCCCGACGACCGGCTGGATCTGTCGCTTGCCACGATCCACGGAAACCAGGAGGTCGGCTGGGGCGATCTCCTGGGTGGGACGCAATCGGAGCACCGGGTCGTGACCGGTGCGGTCGGGATCGAGGCGCTCTCCGATCCCGGGGCTCTGCGGGTCGAACTCACCGGCATGTCGGGCTCGATCCTTCCACTGGCCGGCTTCAACCAGGGGGTGGTCAACGACGCCGAGAAGAGCCGTGGGCTGGGCGTCCGTGTGCAGGCGAATGCACTGGACCGCCGCGTGCGTCTCGATGCGGGCATTGCCCGCAGCACCTTCGAGAACCCCGACGACCCGGAACTCGCGCAGGGCCTCGATCTCGTGGCGGTAGAGGAGGAGTCACACGCCGCACGCTATCTCGATGCCAGCTTCGATGTGCTGAGAGACCTCATGCTCGGCGACCGACGGTCGGCTCGGCTCACCCTGGGTGTACGCCACGAACGGGTCGATCCGCTCTATCGCAGTCTCGGTGCCTACGCCTCGGCCGATCGGTTGAACAACCACGTCGACCTTCAGGCCGACGTAGCCGGAATCGGTCTTCAAGCCAACTGGGGCGGCTCGCGCAACAACCTGGACGACGTCGGTTCGATTCTCACAGCCAAGACCCGCAGGCGGGGGGTCACGGTCAGGGTGCCCCTCGGACGGATCCTCGAAAAGCCGTCCAGCTGGATGCCGGAGCTGGACGCCACCGTGGATCGTACGCACCAGTTCGGAGAGGGTACACCCCAGGACGGCGGGTTCGAGCCCTCCCACATACCCGACCAGATCAGCCTCGACCAGTCGGCGTCTGCCCAGTGGCGCTTCGAGAAGCTCGGACTCTCGTACCGCTGGAACCGATCCGAGCAGGACAATCGTCAGGTCGGTCGTGAAGCCGCGGACTTCGTCGGCATTCGCCACACTCTCGACGTGCAGGTCACGGCGTGGAGCCGGGTCCAGGCAGGGGTCGATGTCGGGCTCGAGCTCATGCGCGACCTCGGTCAGGAAACGCGAGACGAGACGATCCGGTACGGCTTCAATGTGAGCTGGCAGGTCTTCGATCGGAGTGCCCTGAGCCTCCGTTTCAGCGACACGACGACCGAAGACGATGCAGCCAGCCGCGGCAGAGGCAACTCCTCGATCGACGCACAGTGGTCATCGGTGCTGCCGTATCTCGAACGGCTCGAGGGCCAGTACTTCCTGCGCTACACGCGCAACGTGTCCGACTCCTTCGACACGACCTTCGACTTCGCAGACGAGCGCCGTTCGTGGTGGCTCGACCTCGGTCTCAACTTCACGTTCTTCTAGGAGCGGGTCGCGCCATGCCTCGCCTTTCTGCTTTCATTGCGACCTTCGCCGTCGCCGCCGTCCTCTGCGCTTCGCCCTCCTCCGCACAGATCCAGAGACATCCCACGGGAGTCAACGTCAATGCGACGGGCGCGACGACGGTCTTCCTCACCTTCGGAAACCTCGAGGGCTACGTGCCCGTGGAGGCGCTCTGGTGTGGTGAGTTGATTCCGGCAAGCCCGGATCTGGGGAACCGGTGCGATCCAGGCAC
>JAHHMJ010000629.1 GCA_018678395.1 Gemmatimonadota bacterium
CTACACGGGTGAGGCCGGGATCCTGCTCGAGGCCCTGCGTGCGAGCCGCTACAAGATCACGGTATTCGTGTTCGCGGTGATGACGATCGTCGTCGTCGTGGGGTCCCTCATGTTCCTCGTCGAGGGAGAGGGCTCGGGGTTCACGAGCATTCCCCGCGGCGTCTACTGGGCCATCGTGACGCTGACCACCGTCGGGTACGGAGACATCGCGCCGCAGACCCCGCTCGGGCAGGCCCTGGCCGCGGTCGTGATGATCATGGGCTACGGCATCATCGCCGTGCCCACGGGGATCGTCACGGCGGAGATCGCGTATGCCACACGGCGGGGCGTGCGCCCGCTCCAGTGCCTGGACTGCCTCCGCCTCGGACACGACGACGACGCCGCCCACTGCAAGTGGTGCGGCGGCAGACTGACCCGGACCGCCCGGGATCCCGAGACGGGCGCCTGGGTTCCGAGGCCGGATCTCGACGACCGGGTCCCGGCCGGGGTACGCCCCCCTTCATCACCCGAGACTTCGGAGTCCCCATGACGACGCATTGGCCGACCACGACGACGATGGCGGTGTTTCTGGCCCTCACGACGCTCGCGGTGCCGACCCGAGCACAGACGCCGGAGGGGCTTACCGGCACCGTCATCGTGCTGAACAAGCAGGGGAACGACGCCAGCTTCATCGATCTCATGTCGGGCGAGATCGTGAAGACGCTCCCGACGGGGCCCGGGCCTCACGAGCTCGTGGCGACGAGCGACGGGCGCGCCGCGGTCGGGACCGATTACGGCGGGCAGTCCCTCACGGTGTTCGACGTCGCGGCCGGGCGCGTCGCCGCCACGATCGACCTCGGCGAATACACGCGCCCGCACGGGATCGCGTTCCTGCCGGGCGATTCGCTGGTGGCGGTCACCTCGGAGTCTCGTGGCGCCGTGGTGATCGTGAACGTCCGGACGGGCGACCTCGTCGAGGTGCTCGAGACACGGGCGAGCGGGTCGCACATGGTTGCGGTGACGGCCGACGGCTCGGCGCTATGGACCGGTGACATGGGCTCGAATACGGTCACCGAACTCGCGCGCGGGGCCGACGGGCCGATCCGCGCGCTAACGGCTCCCGAGACGCCCGAGGCGGTGAACGTGAGCCCTGACGGTGAACGGGTGTTCGCGGGCAGCAACGCCACCGGCCGGGTCACGGCCTGGTCGACCGCGGACGGCACGCCCACGACCGTCGCCGAGGGCTTCGGTTGGCCCTACCGCGTCTTCCTGACCCCCGACGTCGAGCAGATCCTGGTGCCCGACATGCGCGCCGAGGTGCTGCGCTTCTTCGACGGGGACGACTACACGGAGCTCGGGTCCATCGCCTTCCCCGGCGAGGGTCCGCAGGGGCTGGTTCTGCACCCGGACGGCCGACATCTCTTCCTGTCGCTGTCGCGCGCCGGACGGATCGCCGTGGTCGACATCGCGGAGCGCGAGGTCGTGGGGTACCTGCCGGCGGGAGCGGGACCCGATGGCATCGCCTACTCCCCGCTGACGGCACCCCGGTCGTAGAGCACCGCTGCTCGGCGGGTGGCCGACACTTAACGAAGGTCCCGTGCCGGACATCGAAGCAACAGAACCGATACCGTGAACACGTTTCCAGGAGACCTCCAATGCGCACACGCCTTCCCGTCGCGGCCCTCGTCGCCGCCGTCGCCTTCGCGGCCTGTGACGATGCCGCGACGACCCCGACCGTCGACGATCGCGTCAACGCCGACATCGCCGAGATGGCGGCCGACGCGGTACTCGAAGACCTGTCGGTCATGCGCTCCGTCGTACCGGCCGGCGGGCCGTTCGGCGTACCCGGCGCCATGGACCGCGGCGGCCTCGAGCGCGACCGGAACGTTCGTTTCTACGATGCCGACGGCAACCTGCAGGAGGCCTTCGACGAACTCACCACTGCGCGCATCGAGATCGAGACCACCATCGAGGGCGAGATCGAGCGGGACCGCTTCTCGGCCTCGGTGAGCCGTTCTCGCGACATGGAGGTCAGCGGGCTGCTGGGTGAAGAGACCGAGCGGACCTTCGACGGCTCCGGCGAGAGCGAGGTCTCGCGGACGCGGGTCACCGACGACGCGGGCACACGCAGCTATGAGATGGAGTCCGAAGCCGAGATCGACGACGTGGTCCGGGCCGTGGACCGCCAGGCACAGCCCTGGCCGCTATCCGGAACGATCACGCGTCACGTCGAGGTCGAGATCGAGAACGGTCCGAACGGCGACGAGAGCCGCGAGCGCACGACCGTGCTGACATTCAACGGCACGCAGTTCGCGACACTCACCGTCGACGGCGAGGAGTTCGAGGTCGACCTGGCCGCCCGGGCTGCTGAGCGGGCCAGCCGGAAGAAGGGCGGCAATCCCTGATCCCGGACCGCACCGACCCCGATCCGGCGGGCCGGTCTCCCCTGCGGAGGCCGGCCCGCGTTGCTTTCCCCCCCGGGGTACCGGACATTCCGGGCGTCTTCCTGAACCACCGCATGCCCCCGCCGAGGTGCGATGAGCGTCGACTCCCGATCCGGTGCCGCCGTCGACGTGCTGCTCGCCACGCTGCCCTGTGGGGTTCTCCTCGTGGGTGCCCCGGAGCACGGGGGGTCGGTGCGTGCGAATCCGGCCTTCCTGTCCCTCCTGGATCTGCGCGATCCCACCGAGGTCGACGGGCTCCGGCTTCGGGACGCATCGGGGTCGCCGGTGCCGGGACATCGGCACCCGCTGCGCCGCGCGCTGGACGGGGAGGTCGTCCACGCCGAGACGCTGGGCCTCGAGGTCGGAGACGGACCGACGGAGCGGTGGTGTCGCTGGACGGCGGCGCCCATCCCGGGTGCAGGCGCATCCCGGGGCGCCGTCGTGGTGGTCGAGGACGTATCCCATCTGCGCCGCGTGGAGGAAGCCCTGGCGCACGCGCAGAAGATGGACGCCGTCGGGCGTATCGCCGGGAGCATGGCGCACGACTTCAACAACCTCCTGACCGCGATCCTGGGGTTCGGCGAACTCCTCCTCGAGGGTCTGCCGCAGGGCGATCCGGGTCGGGATGATGCCCACGAGATCGTCCGTTCCGCGCAACGGGGGCGCGACCTCACGGATCAGCTGCTCACCTTCAGCCGGCGGCGTTCGCGCGAGCCCGCGGTGTTCGCGGTCAACGACGGGATCACCGAGACCCTCCGACTCCTGACCCGCCTCGTGGGTACCGGCGTGCCGCTGCGCACCGAACTCCAGTCCCAGGCCGGATCGGTTCGCATGGACCGGACCGAGTTCGAGCAGATCCTGGTGAACCTCGTCCTCAACGCGCGCGACGCCCTCGGCGAGGACGGGGGCGAGGTGATGATCCGAACGGCCTCCCTGCTGCTCGACGAGGCCCGCCCCAGCGAACCGGAGCCGGTACCCGCCGGAGCGTGGGTGATGCTCGCGGTGACCGACGACGGCTCGGGAATGGGCGACGACGTGAGGGGCCGCATCTTCGAGCCGTTCTACACGACGAAGCCGGCCGGCGAGGGTACCGGCCTCGGGCTCGCGACCGTGATCGGCATCGTCCACCGTCTGGGTGGAGTGGTGGCCGTCGACAGCGGCCCGGGACGAGGCGCAACCTTCCGGGTGTACCTCCCGCCTGCCGATGGCGCCGAGGCCTCTACCGACGCGAGGAACGCCACACCGTCCGGGCGTGGATCCGAGACGGTGCTGCTGGTCGAAGACCAGGAGCAGATTCGTGCGCTGCTCGCCCGGCAGCTCGAGCGCGCGGGATTCGCGGTGGTGCAGGCGGCGGACGGTCGCGCGGCGCTTCAGACCTGGCGGCAGGACCCCGAACGCATCGACATCGTCGTCTCGGACGTGGTCATGCCGGTCGTGGACGGTCCGACCATGGTCGAGGAGATGCGCAGGGCGGCCCCCGACCTGCCGGTGGTCTTCGTG
>JAHHMJ010000409.1 GCA_018678395.1 Gemmatimonadota bacterium
CCACCACGGCGTGGACATCGCTGTTCGTGGTGATGTCGGTGATCTCGAGCAGCACCTCCGAGTCGCGGGAGGCCCGCCGCGGCGGCTGGCGATCCCACTCACACCACGCATCGGCGGCGCGGAAGAAGCCCATGCGGGCCATGTATCCATGCACATCCGACTGTTCGGGAAGCTGGACCCTCGGACTCACGCCGTCGCGGTCGTGGAGCATCCGCGCGGCCGACAACAACGCGAGCAGACCGCTCGGGTCGACCCAACGCACGTGACGCGCGTCGAGGAGCACCCGTCCCTCGGGCATCCGCGCCGCGGAGTCGAGCACATCGTCGACCGATCTGTGGTCGAGGCTCGCCGGTAACGCCAGTACGTTCAACGCTCACTCTCGGCCAGACGGCCCATCAGGTGGAGGTGGAGCCCGCGCGCCCCCCGGTGCTGTACGTTGCGCGTGGCGAATCGGTGCGCGGTCGCGAGGGCGTCGTCCATCGAGTCGCCGGCCAGAAGGCGCGCGAAGAACGTCGCCCCCCACACGTCACCACACCCGGTAGGATCGCCGACGACCGACGCCTCGTCCAGCGGGCGCCCACCGCTGCTGCTCGCGCCCGTAACCCCGACGGCGTGTCGAGTGCGGGGCCAGGCGAAGGGATCGGCCTCGAAGGACGGCCCCGATACCCACGCGGCGCCGCGCTCTCCGAGGGTGACCGCGATCAGCTTCAGCTCGGGCCCCACGACCTCGGCAGCCAGCCGCCACGGGTCGCCCCAACTCCGTCCGAGCAGGTCGAACTCGGCCTCGTTCATCTGAATGGCATCGAAGCAGCGCAACCACGCGCCCCAGGAGGGCAGTTCCTGCGGAACCCGGAGGCCGCCGGAGCCGACGCCGAGAAAGAGCGAATGCAGGTCGGCATAGGTGGGGCCCTCGAACCCCGATCGCAGCGAACGTGCGGTGTCGAGGGTCAACTCGAAGCCCGATATGAAGTTGACGTAGAGCGCGTCACAACTCCGGAGCGCGGGGGCCAACTCCGTCCACAGCCACGGCGGTACCCCGCCGCTGAGCCGCTCCGTGCGCCGATCCCGATCGACGTAGCGAAGCTCCACCCGGTTGTTGGGTTCGGGGACCCACCGGACGCCGGTCTCCACGTCGACGCGGGGGAGTTCACGCATGAAGCGCAGCGCCGGCTCGGACAGGTCGCGCCCGACCTTCACCAGCGGCACCACCTCCCAGTCGGGAGGGAGCGCGGCCACGGCCGCCGAGAGCGCATACGCGATCCCACCCCACTCCTCGACCGCAACCTGACGGCCTTCCCGCGCGTGGATGGTGTCCCAGACCATGGTCCCGAGCACGCCCAGCCGCCGGGTCGGACGCGCTGCCCTCATCCGCCCAGCATCCCCAGTTCGGCTGCCGCGATACCGGCGGCGCCCACGACCCCGGAAGTATTGGGCAACTCGGCCGGCAAGATGCGACAGGCGTCCGCCATCGCCCTGAACGCGCGTCGGCGCACCTCGGCCTTGAGCGGAACGAACAGGTGCTCCCCGGCCTGGGTCACGCCGCCCATGATCACCACGACCTCGGGGTTGAGCATGTTGATCGCGTTCGCGATGCCGGCTCCGAGGAACTTCGCCGTCTCGGTCATGACTCCGGTCGCGTATTGGTCGCCGACCAGAACGGCTTCGTAGACCGTCGCGGCGGTCACGCGTTCGAGTTCGTTCTCGACGAGGGCGTGGAGGACCGATTCGGCCCCCAACTCCAGTCCCTCTCGAGCGCGCGCCGCGATCGCGGGCCCGGAAGCGTAGGCCTCGAGGCACCCTTCGTTGCCGCATGCACAGCGACGGCCGGAGAGATTGATCGTGGTGTGCCCGACCTCCCCCGCCCCGTCGCTGGCCCCGTGAACCAGTCGACCGTCCAGGATGTAGCCGCCGCCGATGCCCGTCCCGACCGTGATGCCGACCAATGACCGCGAGCCCCGACCGGCTCCCTGCCACCACTCGCCGTAGGTCGCGCAGTTCGCGTCGTTGTCGACGACGACCGGCCAGTCCACCAGCGCCTCGACGCGATCGCGGAGCGGGTAGTCGCGCCAGCGCAGATTGGGGCTCTCGACCACGACGCCGTTCTCGCGATCGATCGGGCCCGGGCATCCGACGCCGATCCCGACCACGTCGGCCGCGGCCCCTCCCTCGACGTCCCGGACCTCCCGCACCGCTTCCCGAGCCATGCGCACGATATCCGTGACCACGGCCTCGGGCCCTCGCGCCGCATCGGTCGCGCGCCCTCGCAAGGCGCGCGGAGGGCCTCCGGCGGCCGGCACCACACCCACCACGAGGTTGGTGCCCCCGATGTCGACCCCGACGATCCAGCGCTGCTCACTCATCCGTCCTCCGCAGGGTTGGCGTCGCGGCGCTCGATATGCCCCAGGACCTCATCGACCTCGATGCCGCGCAGGCAGCGAAGATGGCCCAGAGGACACTCTCGCGCATAACACGGGCTGCATTCGAGGTCGTGCCAGATCACCACGGCCCGCTGGTCGAGCGGCGGTGTGTTGTTCGGAGAGGTCGATCCGAAGAGCGCGATCACGCGAGCACCCGACGCCGCGGCCACGTGCATCAGGCCCGAGTCGTTCGAGACCACCGCGTCGCACCGCGCCATGAGATCGACCACTGCACCGAGGTCGGTCCTCCCACAGAGATTGACCGCGCCCGGGCCGCCGGCCGCCGCGATGCGCTCGCCCTCCTCGACCTCACCCGGCCCCCCGAAGACCCAGACCCGCCGACCGCCCGCCGTGAGCGCGCGGCACAGGCGTTCCCAGTTCTCCTGCGGCCATCGCTTCGCCGGCCCGAACGCGGCCCCCGACGCCAATCCAACGACGGGACCGTCCCCCTCCAGCCCGTGCGCCGCCACGAGCCGGTCGCCCGCGTCGGTGCTGGCTTCGAGCCGGGGCCACGGCACCTCGTCGATCGTCGGCGATGCCCCAACCTCCATCCCCAGCACCGCGAGACGCACGACCGCGGCCGGATGGGAGTCCCCGTCGACCTCGCGAACGTCGTTGATCAGCAGGTGCCGGGACTCTCCGAGGATCCCCGTCCGCACCGGGATGCCCGCGAGGAACGGCACGAGAGCCGACTTGAGCGAGCGCCTCGTGACGATCGCCTGGGTGTGGCCGTCTCGGCGGGCACGGGCCGCCGCCCGGAGCAGTACTCCAGGACGCAGGCGACCGTGATCGATCGGAACGAGGTGGGCCTCGTCGACCTCCGGCATGCGGTCGAGGAGCGGACCGGCCCAGGTGGGCGCCAGGACCTCGAGACGGGCGTCGGGACGACGGCTCCGCAGGGTCGCGAGCAGACTCTGGGACATCACCAGGTCACCCACCCACCCGGGCGCGACGACGAGGATCGACTCGGGCGTGGTGGTGGGACGTGAGGTCACGGCGCCCCGATCAGCCGTCGCCGAGGCTCAACACCGCGAGGAACGCCTCCTGCGGGATCTCGACCGACCCGACCTGCTTCATGCGGCGCTTCCCCTCCTTCTGCTTCTCGAGAAGCTTCCGCTTTCGCGTGATATCCCCGCCGTAGCACTTCGCGGTGACGTTCTTCCGCACGGCCTTCACCGACTGGCGGGCGATGATCTTCTGCCCGATCGCGGCCTGCAGCGCAACCTCGAACTGCTGGCGCGGAATCAGGTCCTTGAGGCGACGCGTCAGGCCTCGCCCGTGCTCGTACGCCTTGTCCCGATGGATGATCACGCTGAAGGCGTCGACCGGGTCGCCATTGAGGAGGATGTCCAGCTTCACCAGATCCGCGGCCCGGTACTCGAGGAAGTCGTAATCCATGGCCGCGTAGCCCCGAGTCCCACTCTTGAGCTTGTCGTAGAAATCGAGAACGATCTCGGCCAGCGGCAGCTCGTAGTCGAGCTCGACCCGCTCCTGGTCGAGGTACTGCATGCCCTTGAAGATGCCCCGGCGATCGTGCGCCAGTTTCTGCACGTTCCCGATGTACTCGGACGGGACCATGATGCGGACGTTCACCATCGGCTCGGAGATGGCCTCGATCCGCCCCCGCTCGGGCATCGCCGTGGGGCTCTCGATCTCCACGCTCGTCCCATCGGTCAACGCGACGTGATACTCCACGTTGGGCACCGTGGTGATGAGTTCGACCCCGAACTCCCGGTCCAGCCGCTCCTGCACGATCTCCATGTGGAGCAGACCGAGAAAACCGCACCGGAAGCCGAAGCCCAACGCCACCGACGTCTCGGGCTCGAATTGCAGCGAGGCGTCGTTCATCTTGAGCCGCTCCAGGGCGTCCCGGAGTTCTACGTAGTCGTCGGCGTCCGTGGGGTACAACCCGGCGAACACCATCGGACGAACCTCCTGGTAGCCGGGCAGGAGCTCGTCGGCCGGATCGGTGGCGTCGAGGACCGTGTCGCCGGGGCGCGTGTGCGAGACCTCCTTGATGGCCGCCACGACGTAGCCGACCTCGCCGGGTCCCAGTTCCTTCTGCGGCACCCGCGCGAGGCGCATGTATCCGACCTCGGTCACCTCGTACTCGGCGTCGACGGCACCGAAGGTGATCGTCTGGCCGGGCTTCACCGTACCGTCGACCACGCGCACCGATGGGACGGCACCGAGGTACTTGTCGTAGTACGAGTCGAAGATCAACGCGCGGAGCGGGGCATCCGCCCGCCCGACGGGCGCCGGGACCCGCTCGACGACCGCGGCGAGGATCTCGTCGATTCCGAGCCCCTCCTTCGCGCTCGCGAGGATCACCGATTCCGGCTCGACGCCGAGCAGGTCACAGACTTCCCGACGACGTTTCTCGGGCTCCGCTCCGGGCAGATCGATCTTGTTCAGGACCGGGATGATCTCGAGATCCGCGTCCAGAGCCAGGAAGAGGTTCGACAGCGTCTGGGCCTGGATGCCCTGAGTCGCGTCCACGACCAGAATCGCCCCTTCGCAGGCGGCCAGCGATCGCGAGACCTCGTAGGTGAAGTCCACGTGGCCCGGTGTATCGATCAGGTTGAACTCGTAGACCTCACCGTCCTCGGCGCTGTAGTCCATCCGGACCGCATGCAGCTTGATCGTGATGCCCCGCTCACGCTCGAGCTCATTGGAATCCAGCACCTGCTCGCGCATCTGACGCCGATCCAGCGTGGACGTGCGCTCGAGGAGCCGGTCGGCCAGGGTCGACTTGCCGTGGTCGATATGGGCGACGATGCAGAAATTGCGAATGTGATCGAGGCGCACGGGCGTCCCGGAATGGGGTCGTCAGGAAGCCCTTAAGGTAATGGCGTCCGTGCGGCGACCTCAATCGCCCCCCGCGGGCTCAACCCCCACCGCCACCCCGCCTCGGAGGCCGAGTGGGGCGCGCCGTGGATCCGCCCGAGGAGCGCGTAGGCGGTCGCGCAGCAGCACCACCGGACGACCGCGTCGGCGGTCGGGCCGGAGTGCGCACCGCACCGCCACCCGACGACCGCGTCGGCGGCCGGGCCGCGGATCCACCCGATGAC